>NZ_JBWZET010000234.1:0-3888 GCF_056722145.1 Rhizomicrobium sp.
TTGGGATCGAAGATGATGTCTTCCGGTGGAAAGCCGATCCGGTTCACCAGAATGTCGTAGGCGCGCGCGCAGATCGCGACATTGCGCTCTTCGTTGTCGGCCTGGCCCTGCTCGTCGAACGCCATCACCACCACGGCGGCCCCGAAGCGGCGCACCTCGCGGGCGTGCTCGACGAACGCGGCCTCGCCTTCCTTCAGCGAGATCGAATTGACGATCGGCTTGCCCTGGACGCATTTGAGGCCGGCAACGATCACGCTCCATTTGGAACTGTCGATCATCACCGGCACCTTGGCGATGTCGGGCTCGCCGGCGATGAGATTGAGGAACCGCGTCATCGCCGCTTCGGAATCAAGCAACCCCTCGTCCATGTTGATGTCGATGACCTGGGCGCCGGCTTCGACCTGCTGGCGGGCGACATCGAGCGCGGCGTCATAATCGCCGCCGACGATCAGCTTCTTGAACTTCGCCGAACCGGTGACGTTGGTGCGCTCGCCGATGTTGACGAAATTGGTCTCGGGCGTGACGGTAAATGGTTCGAGGCCGGAAAGGCGCAGATATTTCGGCTTTTGCGAAATCGCGCGCGGCGTGACGCCGTCGATGGCTTCGGCAAACGCCCTGATGTGATCCGGCGTCGTGCCGCAGCAACCGCCGACGATGTTGACCAGTCCCGCGCGCGCGAATTCGCCGATCTTCTCGGCCATCTCCGACGGGGTATCGTCGTAGCCGCCGAATTCGTTGGGTAAGCCGGCGTTGGGATGGGCCGACACCAGCGTATCGGCGACGGCGGCGATCTCGGCGACGTACTGGCGCATCTCGGCAGCGCCGAGCGCGCAATTGAGACCGACCGCGAACGGTTCGGCATGGCGCACCGAATGCCAGAACGCTTCCGCCGTCTGACCGGTCAGGGTGCGCCCGGAACGGTCGGTGATGGTGCCCGAAATCCATACCGGCAGGCGCACGCCCAATTCTTCGAACACTTCTTCGATGGCAAAGATCGCCGCCTTGGCATTCAAGGTGTCGAAGATGGTTTCCACCATCAGGATATCGGAGCCACCTTGCATCAGTCCGCGAGCCGCTTCGCGGTAGGTCGCGCGCAACGCGTCGAAGGTGATGTTGCGGTAGGCCGGATCGTTGACGTCGGGCGAGATCGACGCGGTGCGGTTGGTCGGACCCAGAACGCCTGCCGCCAGCCGCGGCCGCTCCGCCGTGGTGCGCTCATCGCAGATCGCGCGGGCGAGTTTGGCGCCTTCGAAGTTCAGCTCGTAGACCAGATCTTGGAGCCCGTAATCGCCTTGCGCCGGTGCGCTGGCATTGAAGGTGTTGGTTTCGAGAATGTCGGCGCCGGCATCGAGATAGGCATGGCCGATGTCGCGGATGAGATCGGGCCGCGTCAGGGTGAGAAGATCATTGTTGCCCTTGAGATCGTGCGCGTGCGCGGCAAACCGGTCACCGCGAAAATCGCCTTCCTGCAGGCGATAGCCCTGGATCATCACGCCCCAGGAACCGTCGAGCAGGAGCACGCGCCGGCGCGCCTCGTCCTTCAGCCAGCGGATACGGGCAGCACGATCGAAGCTCATAAGGTGTCCTTCACGCCCAAGACTTTCAGCCCAAGGATGCGGCAGGTCGCATAAGTCAGGTCGGCCTGGTTCAAGGTGTAGAAGTGGAACTGCTCGAAGCCATAGGCGTGCAGCGCGCTCACCTGTTCGGCCAGCACCGCGGACGCCACGATGCGCCGGCTTTCGAGATCATGGTCGAGGCCTTCATACAGTGCCGAAAGCCACGACGGCACCATCGCGCCGCAGCGTGCCGACATGTTGCGGATGCCTTTGAAGTTGGTGGTCGGCATCAGGCCGGGCACGATCGGCACCGAAATGCCCCAGCGGTCGGCGCGATCGCGAAAACGCGCCAGCGTTTCGGGCACAAAACAGAACTGGGTGATGGCGCGCGAGGCCCCGGCCTCTACCTTCCGCTTGAGCAAGTCGAGATCGTGTTCCAGCGATGGCGATTCCGGATGCCTTTCGGGATAGCACGAGACGCTGACCTGGAAATCACCCGCGCCGCGGATGCCGCGGATGAGATCGGGCGTCGACTGATATCCGTCCGCATGGGGTTGATAGGGCAACGCCATCGCCGCCATGTCGCCGCGCAACGCCACGATATGGCGCACGCCCGCACCCCAATACTGCGCCACGATCTCGTCGATCTCCGCTTTTGGCGAGCCGACGCAGGTCAGATGCGCGGCGGGCTTGAGCGCGGTCTCCTGCACGATGCGCTTAACGGTGGCGTGAGTGCGGTCGCGCGTCGAGCCACCGGCGCCATAGGTCACCGATACGAACGCCGGCGCCAGCGGCTCCAGCCGCTTGATGGCGGTCCAAAGCTGCGCCTCCATCTCGGCCGTCTTCGGCGGCGAGAATTCGAACGACACGCCGATCGGCTTTTCGGTAGTGAAGATATCTTTCAGGCTCATGCCGCCACCTCAAGCGTCGCGGCGGGGCTTTGGCCCAGCCAGATCTGCACGATGAGTTGTTCCTTGGAATCGGTGTGTGGCGCGATCGCTTCGGCGGCAGCGAGTTTCAGGCCGGCTTGGCCGAACCAGCCCTGCACTTCCTTGTCGGCAAAGCCGAGACGGCGGTGGGCATAGTCGTCGCGCAGGAACTCGAGCCCGTGCGGCGCGAAATCGGCGATCAACAGACGCCCACCGGCCCGCAGCACCCGCGCCCCTTCGGCCACCGCCGCAGCGGGATCGTCGAGGTAGTGCAATACCTGATGAAAGATCACCACGTCGAAACCGGTGTTTGCGCCGCCGGCGTCGAACGGCAACCGGTAGGTGTCGCCGAGCCGCACCTGACAATTGGGCAGGGCGCTCCGCAGCAGCCGGTCGCGGGCGATCGCAAGCATTTCCGGACTGGAATCGATGCCGATGGCGCGCTTGGTGTGGGACGCCAGCAGTTCCAGCATCCGCCCGGTGCCGGTGCCCGCGTCGAGCATCTGGTCGATCGGCTTTTCCGCCAAATGGCGCAGGATCGCCTCCTCCACCTCGCGCTCGGGGGCGTGTAGCGAGCGGATGCGACCCCATTCGGAGGCGTTGGCCTTGAAGTAGGCTGCCGCTTCGGCGGCCCGCTTTTCGCGTACGGCCGCAAGGCGCTTGAGGTCGGCATCCGGCGGCCCCGGCAACAAACCGGCCAAGGTGGCGCCGAGATCGGCCCCTTTGCCCTCGTCGGTGGCGCGGTAGAACACCCAGCTACCCTCCTTGAAGCGCGCGATCAGCCCGGCACTGCACAAGAGCTTCAGATGCCGCGACACCCGCGGCTGGCTTTGGCCGATGATCTCGATCAGCTCGGACACCGTCAGCTCGGCCTGGCGCAGCAGAAGAAGCAGGCGCAACCGCGTCGGGTCGCCAGCGGCACGCAACATCGCGACAAGCCAGTCCATGGAAAGATGCCCTGCAACATATAAACATATCTTTATATGCTTCGATTGACCGCCTGTGCAAGGCCCCCGAAACCTGGGACCGTAAGCCCTGGTGGGACAAGCGCCCGGGCTCGGGCGATACCGGTAACATTATGGACCTGAAGGCTTTTCTCGTTGCTGCGGGACTGGTTCTCGGCGGCTGTGCGGCGGCTCCGAGCGCCTCCGGACCGAACGATCCCTATGAAGCAACCAACCGGGCGATCTTTGAACTCAATCTAAAAGTCGACCGTTTGGCGCTCCGCTCCACCGCCGAGCGCTACCAGACCTATGTCCCCGAGGATGTCCGCGACTCGCTGCGCGCCGCGCTCGACAACCTCCATGCCCCAGTGGTGGTCGCCAACGACCTGTTGCAGGCGGAAGGCAGTCGCGCCGGCACCATGACCGGCCGCTTCCTGATCAACTCCACGCTTGGCCTCG
>NZ_JBWZET010000235.1:0-8890 GCF_056722145.1 Rhizomicrobium sp.
CCGTATCGCCCGGCATCAGCACCGTCCCCGCCGTCACCGGCACCGTGATGACGCGACCGGACTGCGGCGCCAGCACCGCGCCCTCGCTCGATTGCTGATTGACCACCGCGCGCTGGGCCGAGAACGCGTTGACATTGGATTGCGCCACGTTGAGTGCGGTACGGGCTTGATCGAGCGCGCTTTTGGAAATCGCGTTGGCCGCCATCAACCGCTGAGCACGATCGAAATCAGTCTTGGCCTGGGCGAGCTGGGCCTGAGCCGCCGCCACTTGCGCGCCATAGGACGACGCCTGCAGCCCGAGCTTCTTGTCGCTGACGAGCGCGATCACCTGGCCCTGCTCGACGGAATCGCCCTGGCGCACCTTGAGTTCGATGATGGTACCGCCGATGCGGGCGCGGGCCGGCACGACGTTGGCCGACTGCACGGTCGCGAACACGGCCTTTTCGTCTGCAACCATCTGGCGCTGCACCAGATAGGTCTTTGGCGGCGGCGGCGGCGGCGTTTCGGGTTTGCCAAAACCGAAAATCGACAAGAAACCGGCGAGGATCAGCATGGCATCACCGCGCGACCGGCAAGTCGGCGCCAATCCATGCCTTGATGCCGCCCTTCATATGACTGTCGATAGCGAGCCCCGCACGCTGGCACGCCGCAACAGCTTTGGCCGAACGACCGCCGATGCCGCAATGAAAAACGATCCGACGGCCACCGGCATCGGGCAGCGCCTGCGGATCAAACCGGGACAGCGGATAGAGAATGGCGCCCTTGATGTGGCCGGCAGCGTACTCATCGGCTTCGCGTACGTCGATAAGGCAAATCGATCCGCTCGCCAAAAGCGTCGCAACTTCAGCCGGTTCGAGATTCACAACCACGGCGACAGCCCTCCCAGTCGGGTCCGACTTCAATATTCGATATTGCTTATATTAGTGTCTACTAATATATTGTCAAGCGCCAATCCAACGCCGAGGCTCGCATGAACGTCGACAAGGCCGTTTTGATGTTTGCCGGGGTGATCGTCCTCACGGGCGTGGCCCTCGGGACGTTTGTAAATCCGTGGTGGTACGCGCTCGCCGCATTCGCCGGGCTCAACATGCTGCAGGCGGGAGTCACCGGATTCTGCCCGGCGGCGATCGTGTTCCGGAAATTGGGCCTGCCGCCCGGCCCGGCGTTTGGTCCGCCGGAATAGCAAACGGCAGGGCGATGACCGAAGTCACTACCCTGCCGCTTTTCGTAGACCGTTCATCCTTCGATGTCTGACCTACGCGATAACAACCCGTCAGCCGTCCGTTGGTTCCGTGGAGGCGGCAAAAATTCGCCTGCTTGCGCTTTGCCGCCGTCGCCCCAATGATCGCGCAAACGGCGAAAGGCTCGGGCCATGAAGGTGTCAGTGTGCGCGGCGCTTCTTATCATCAACGCCGCCCGGGCCGACACGCCGCAGCAGCTTTTCGGTCCGCTCTACCGTGCGGTGGAAGAGGCCCGCGTGTTCGACGACAGCAAGGAATTCGCCGACGCCGTGCCGAAATCACCGCCGGCCGATATCCTCGCGGCGTACGAAGCCGAAAAGCCGCACGACGCCGCGGCGTTGAAAGCCTTTGTCGCCGCCCATTTCACGCTGCCGGAACAGGCGACGGTTCCTGCGGTAGTCGCCGACATCCGCCCGATCGCCGAGCATATTGATGCGCTGTGGCCGCATCTGGCGCGCGATTTTCGTGTCTCGCCGCCCTATTCTTCACTGCTCGCGCTGCCCTATCCGGCGGTAGTTCCCGGCGGGCGGTTTCGCGAACTCTACTATTGGGATTCCTATTTCACCATGCTGGGGCTCGCCGAGAGCGGCCGTAGCGATCTGGTGCGCGACATGGTGCAAAACTTCGCCTATCTGATCGATGCCTATGGCCACATCCCGAACGGCAGCCGCACCTATTATCTCAGCCGCTCGCAGCCGCCGTTCTTCTTCGCCATGGTGGCGCTAACCGAGCCGAACGATCCGGCCAAGGCCTATGCGCAATACCTGCCGCAACTGAGGGCGGAATACCGCTATTGGATGCGCGGTGCCGACCAACTCAAGCCGGGTGAGGTGCGCGCGCGCGTAGTCGCTATCGGCGATACCGTACTCAATCGCTATTGGGACGACAGCGATTTGCCGCGCGATGAATCCTTCCGCGAAGACGAAGAGCTGGCGCAATCGACTGCGCGGCCGCGTCCCGAGACCTATCGCAACATCCGCGCCGCGGCCGAAAGCGGCTGGGATTTCTCCTCGCGCTGGCTGGCGGACGGCCGCTCCCTCAACACCATCGTCACCACGGAAATCGTGCCGGTCGATCTCAACAGCCTGATGTACGGGCTCGAGGACGCCATCCGCCAGGGCTGCACGCGGCAGAAGCAAACCGCTTGCGCCCGCGACTTTGCCGCTCGCGAAAAGCGGCGCGCCAACGCTATCAACCGCCTGCTTTGGGATCATGGCACGTATGCCGATTATCGCTGGACGGAGCATCGCAGCACCGGCGTTCTTTCCGCAGCGACGTTCTATCCGCTGTTTTTCGGCATCGCTAAACCGGCCCAAGCCACATCCGTCGCCCGCGCCGCCGCCGCATCGCTGCTGAAACCCGGCGGGCTGGTCGCGACACCCGTCACCACCGCCCAGCAATGGGATGCGCCGAACGGCTGGGCGCCATTGCAATGGATGGCGATTGGCGGACTGCGGCGCTACCACGACAGCTTGGCGGCGACGATTGCGTGCCGCTGGATGGTCAACGTCAACGCCGTTTATCGCGGCACGGGCAAGCTGGTCGAGAAATACGACGTGGTGACGCTGAACCGCCCCGGCGGCGGCGGCGAATACAAGCTGCAAGACGGCTTCGGCTGGACCAACGGCGTCACCCGCAAGCTGCTGGCGCTTTATCCCGCCTACACCGGGCTCACATCCGTCGACCAGTGCCCGAAATAGTCAGAATCGCACCACGCCGGAGACCTCATACGTCGCGCCGAACAGCGGCCGCCCCAGGAACACGCCCTGGCCGTTGACGCCACTCCCGAGCACACGCGTGTTGCCCTCGGTGATCCCAAGCTCGTTGGTGACATTGGTGCCGGTGAAATCGATCTCGTATGTTCCGTTGGGCGCGAACGACATGCCGATGTCGAGGGTGTTGTAGGCCGGCATGTATTGCTGGTTCTGCACGTCGGCAAAGCGTTCGCCGACGAAGCTGTAGGTGGCATAGGCGCGCACGAAACCGTCCTCCATTACCGGCAAGGTGTAGCTCGGCGTCAGCCGCAGTTGCCATTCCGGCTGGCGCAGCACGGTGTTGCCGTCGTACAGCGGATTGTTGACGTATTGCGCGTTGTTGTAGTCGCCGGTGAGGTTGATCTGGACATGCTCGATCGGGCGCAATTCGCCTTCAAACTCGACGCCGAGGGCCCGCGAAGACAGGATGTAATTGACTTGGCTGCCATCCGACAGAATCTGCTGTTGCGGCTGGCCCCAGAATTTGTTGTAGAAGCCGGTGAGATAGACGCTGTACAAATCGGTCACCGTTTTCAGTCCGATTTCGTACTGGTTGATGTGCTGGGTAGTGAAAACGTTGCTGCGGAAGTCGTCGAACTGCGGGAACAGATAGCCCTGGTTGACGCGCACGAACGCGTTGAGCGTTTCGGTGAAGGAATAATCCACGCCCGCCGTCCAAGATGTCGCAACCGAGGTGTCGTGGATCGGCACATAGGTCCCGTTGGGATAGGAGGCGCCGGCGTCGTAGAGCGTCAGCGGATTGCCGTCGAGATCGGTGGACGACGTGTTCTCGATGGTGGCGTCCACGGTCTGGTTTTCGACCCGGAACCCGGCATCGATCTTCAAGGCCTCGGTCACCTGCCAACTGTCGGCAATAATACCGGCAATATTGCGCCCGTCGTAGCTGGCGCGCAGCGCATAGAACGACGGCGAATCGATGCCATGCTGGGTCACCGCGACGCCATTGTTGAGGGCGACATCGACCGGACGGGCGTTGTTTTCGACCGTCATCAACATACCGTTGCCGAGCTGCCAGGCATCCTTCGACGAATAATCGGCGAAATAGAGCCCCAGCGTGACGGTGTGGCCCGGGAACAATTCCCGGCTGACGCGGGCATCGTCGGTGAAGGACCGGATTTTCTTGTCGACGAACCACATGCCGGGATCGATCACCTGCGTCGACATATCGGTGATCGCCGTGCCGTTGTTGGCGAATGTCGCGGTGCCCGCTGTCGCCGGCCCGCCCGCCGCCGTCACCACCGCGGCATTGCCGTTGGCGCGCGTGATGGCACCCGTGATGTAATCGCCGAGCGTCTCGGGATTGTTACCGGTGAACAGGCAGTTGCACTGCACGTCGCCATCGGTGAAATGGGCGCGATTGCTGATCTGCCAGGGCCCGAACGTCTTTTCGAAATCCATTCCGAACATGTGAACATCGATGCCGCGCCCCTCCGACATGTCCATCGACATGGTGCCCGGCGTCACGCCCGGCGTGGTCTCGAACGTCACGTAGCGATTGGGATTGCCGAGCAGCGTCGCCGTGCGCGGATCGAAGCCGGGGAAGCGCGACAGCGTATGACCGTTGTCGGAGGACACCAGCGGGATCGGTGTGAAGAACGCGTTCTTGTCGCGCGTAATGCGGCCATAGAAGGTGATCTTGCCGCCGTCGAGTTCGTGCACCAGCGTGCCTTCGACTTGATAACCGTCGTCGGCTGGGTATTGCGTATCACGAACGCCGTTGGCGGTGCGATAGAAGCCGCCGACCGAACCGTACCAGCCATCGGCGATTTTGCCGCCATAGTACGCGTCGACACGCCGCTCATCGCCGCTGCCGCCGGTGAGGCGCAAGCTGCCGCCGGGATTGGAGAGGCCGTTTTTCTGGATGAAGTTGACCGTCACGCCAGGTTGGCCACTCGACCAGATCGGACTCGAGCCGCCGCGCAGCACTTCCACGCGCGCCACCGTATCATCGATGCGGAACAGCGAGGAATTGTCGAGGAACGACAGCGTCGGCGAGGCATAGACCGGCGATCCATCGAGTTCGATGGTGGAAAACGGCGCATCGCCGCCGGTCGGAAAACCGCGAACCTCGATATTCGCGCCCGAAGTGCCGCCGGTGGTTTCCGCGAACACGCCGGGCACAATCTTCAAGAGATCGGCGGTATTGGACGGCGCCGCTTCGCGAATCTGGTTTTCATCGGCGGTGGTGATCGAGAAACTCGCAGTCAGCTTGCGCTCGCCGAGTGGATTGGCCGAACCGGTCACGACCACGGTTTCGGTTTCCTGCTGTGGCGTCGGCTGCGCACTGGTCGCGTTCTGCTCGACCTCGGTGCCGGCATTCTGCGCCACCTGTTGGCCTTTCCGCGGAGCGGGCGGTTGATCGACGTTCGTGCTCGCGAATGCCGGCATCGTTGCGACGAAAGCACCTTGCAGAGCCGCCGCCAGAATGTAGCGGCTGGTCTCGGCGCGCAGGAAATGTTGCAGACCCAGCATGGTTTTCTCCCAGCACACGGGCCAGCAACGAGCGAGCGAACGAACGAGTTTCAGCGCCCTGCGCGAATTGCATGCGCTGTGGTATTCATGTCGCGTCGTCGCGGCGCGCGAGCACGCGACGCGCTTGGGCCAGATGCGGCGCATCGAGCATGGCGCCATCGAGTGCGACCACGCCGGCTCCGGGATCGGCGGCGAACGCTTCGACGACCGCTTTGGCGCGCGCGATCTGCTCCGGCGTCGGCGTGAAGGCGGCATTGATCGGCGCGACTTGGCTCGGGTGGATTGCCAGCATGCCGGAAAATCCATCGCGAGCGCCGCGCGCCGCATAAGCGGACAACCCATCGAGATCGGCATATCGCGGATAAACCGTCTCGAGCGCCACGACGCCCGCGGCCGCCGCCGCGAACAACGCCAGCGCGCGAACCATTTCGAACGGCGGCGTGTAGCGGCCGTCGTCCTCGCGCGACGACACCGCGCCGATCGCGGCGGGCAAATCCTCCGCCCCCCAGGTGAGCGCGGCAAGACGCGGGCCGCCGTATTCGTTCAACCGGAACAGCGCCGCCGGCGTTTCGGTAACGATGGGCAGGATCACGATTTCGCCCACCGGCATGCCAGCCCGGCGTTCCGCCTGATCCAGCATCAGCGCCAGCGCCTTGATGCTGCGCGCGCCTTCAGCCTTCGGCAGCATGATGCCATCCGGCCGCCCTGGCACCACCGCGGCGACATCCTCTTCGGCGAGTTCAGTAGCCAGCGCATTGATGCGCACGAACAGCCGCGCGTGGCGCGGGCTGTTCAGCATTTGCACCACATCGCGTCGCGCGCGATCCTTCGCCGCCGGCACGACGCCATCTTCGAGATCGAGGATGATCGCATCCGCGCCGCTGGCGCAGGCCTTTTCGAACCACTCCGGCCGGTCTCCGGGAACGAACAGCAGCGAGCGCAGCCTCATGCCGGCCTCCGCTGCATCAGCACGGCCCGCAACATCTGGCAGACCATCTCGTCGCGCTGGTTCCACATCTCGTGGCGGAAGGTAACGATGCCGGCATCTGGGCGCGACCGCGATTGTTTCAGCGCTATCACTTCGGTGCGCGCATGTAGCGTGTCGCCGATGAACACCGGCTTCGGCATCACCACTTTGTCGTAGCCGAGATTGGCGATCAGCGTGCCCATGGTGGTGTCGCCGACGCTGATCCCAACCAGCAGCGCGAAGGTAAAGGTGCCGTTCACCAGGATGCGCCCGAACTCGCTTTTGGCAGCGAATTCGGCGTCAATGTGCATCGGCTGCGGATTGTGGGTCATCGCCGAAAACAGAAGATTGTCGGTCTCCGTAACAGTGCGGCGGATTTCATGAGCGATCCGATCGCCAACGTTCCAGTCGTCGAAATAGCGCCCAGCCATCAGCTTTCTCCCTTGATGCGCGCCAGTTCCATTCCCTCGCTGACCGTAGCCCCTTGGGCGGCGCTCAGCGCATCCACAACGCCTGCGAACGGCGCCACCAGGCTGTGCTCCATCTTCATCGCTTCGAGCACCAGCAATTCCTGCCCGCGCGCGACGCGATCGCCGGGCTTTACCGCCACCGACAACACCCGCCCCGGCATCGGCGCGGCAATCACGCCATCGCTGAGATGATGATGGCCCGCGGTTCCGGCGCGCGGCGTGTCGCAGCGCCAGGCTTCGCCGTCAACGAACACAATCCGCTCGCCATCGACGGTGGCGACGCGGCCGGTCGCGGGCGCTTTGTCCAAAGTCACGCAATACGAATTGCCCTCGACCGCGACTGCAACCCGTTTTTCCGCCGGCGCGGCACTGCGAAAGCCCGTCAGCGCGCACCAGGGATCGTTCCGTTCCACCGGCAGCAGCGCCCGCGCCGCGAGCTGCAATACCGCCTCCGACGGTGTCGCAGGGCCAACGAGGTCCTCGTGCCGCGCGATAAAACCGGTGTCGATCTTCGCCGCGATGAAATCCGCATCTCCCGCCACGCGCGCCAGGAAGCCCGCATTGGTTTTCACCGGCCACACGTCCACCGCTGCACATGCCTCGGCCAAACGACGCGCCGCAGCACCACGGTTCGGCGCGTGGACAATAATTTTCGCGATCAAGGGATCATAGTGCGGCGAGATCGCGTCGCCCTCCTCGACGCCACTGTCGACGCGCACGTTCGCGGGCAGCACCAGATGCGCAAGGCGGCCAATGGACGGCAGAAAACCGCTGGCGGGATTTTCCGCGTAAAGCCGCGCCTCCATCGCCCAACCGGTCATGCTTATGTCGCTCTGCTCCAGGGGTAGCGGTTCGCCCGCCGCCACGCGCATCTGCCATTCCACCAGATCCAGGCCCGTGATCGCTTCGGTGACCGGGTGCTCCACCTGCAGGCGCGTGTTCATCTCCATGAACCAGATGCGGTCGGCGCTAAGCCCTGCGCGCGTATCGGCGACGAATTCAATGGTTCCGGCACCGACATAGTGCACCGCCTGCGCCGCCTTGATGGCCATGGCGCCGAGCGCGGCGCGGGTTGCCGCATCCATGCCCGGTGCCGGCGCTTCCTCGATCACCTTCTGGTGGCGGCGCTGCAGCGAACAATCGCGCTCGAACAGATGAACGACGCGACCATGCGCATCGCCGAACACCTGCACTTCCACGTGCCGCGGCGCCGCGATGTATTTCTCAAGCAACACGCGATCGTCGCCGAACGCCGCCTGGGCCTCGCGCCGGCACGATTGCAATGCCGCCTGAAACGCCGCGGCGCACTCGACGGTGCGCATGCCCTTGCCGCCGCCGCCCGCCACCGCCTTGATCAGCACGGGATAGCCGATCACCGCCGCTTCCGCTTCCAGCCGATCTGCGTTCTGGTCGTCGCCGAGATAGCCCGGGGTCACCGGCACGCCCGCCGCAATCATCCGCTTCTTGGCCGCATCTTTCAGCCCCATGGCGCGAATAGCCGATGGCGGCGCACCGATCCACACGAGACCGGCGTTTAAAACGGCATCGGCGAAATCGGCATTTTCCGACAGGAAGCCGTACCCGGGATGGATCGCCTCCGCTCCCGTGCGGCGCGCCGCGTCCAGCACCCGTTCCGCATCCAGATAACTTTCGCGCGCCGGCGCTGGGCCGATGCAGACCGCTTCGTCTGCTTCGCGCACGAACGGCATGGTGGCGTCGGCTTGGGAATAAACCGCGATGGTGCGCACGCCGAGGCGTCGTGCCGTGCGCTGAATCCGCCGTGCAATTTCGCCACGATTGGCAATGAGGACGGATGCAAACATCGGCTACATCCGGAACACGCCGAAGCGTGCCCGCTCCGCAATCGGCGCGTTCAGCGTGGCCGACAACGCAAGCCCAAGTACGTTGCGCGTCTCAGCCGGATCGATCACGCCGTCATCCCACAACCGCGCCGTGGCGTAATAG
>NZ_JBWZET010000236.1:0-13791 GCF_056722145.1 Rhizomicrobium sp.
GATCAGCTTGCCAGTTCCCATCCATGGCCGGCCCTCCAAGAAGCCGACCTCCTATGAATCACTGAAATACTGATTCGGGAATCCCCTGGGCCCCATTCCTGCGTAAAATCTGCCAAAGTAGTGCTAGCACCTTCGTTGGCACCTGGGCGTTGGCGCAATGTTCAGCAGTGACCTTTACGGACCGCTGGACCAATCCCGGCCACTCGCGCTCGATCTGTTCCTGCCTCGCTTTGAATTCGGCCTCGTTGTACGGCGCAGAAGATGATGCAACAAAGGCGCAGCAGATCCACAATGCTGCGGCGATCGTGATGTTTCTCCAGATCAAAATGGCCCCCCATTAGCCGCCGGCGGCTTACGTCGGTTCAAGTTCTCCGATTATGAACCCGGGCCAAGGCGCATGAGTGCGTTGTATGGCCGCTCTTTGCTACTCAAATGGCAACTTCTGGCGCATTTTCCCCGTAGCTCGAAGGGCGGCTTCGGCCTCGCAACCGGACATCGGGGCGAGCAGGACTGGCGGCGCGGTTCGAGGCCGTGTTTGGTACTCGAACTTGAGGTGCGAAGTTGCGAGAGGTCCAAATAGGAGGTACAAGCAGCGCTTGGGTGAATGCGTTAAGCCGTTGAAATAACGCACAAATCGCTTCGGTGCCTCCCAATCCTCTTCTGGGCACCAAGTTCTTGGATTTCCAAGACAATTTGACTTGTCCGCGGCCTTGGGCCGGTGGGTTCGCTCGGCCGATCAGCCAACACGGCGCCGACAGACGGCGCGCAATCCAACGAGACCGAACCCGAACAGGACAAGCGACAGCGGTTCGGGCACCGCAGGTCCGTTGCCGACGCCGGGGCTGAACGCCAGCGCGTAGCCTGGATTGGCCGCCAGGAAGGCCGGATCGATCGTGAAGGTAGGGTCGGCATAGGCGCTGTCGCCGCCGAAAGCTTCGTGTGAATTGGCGGCTGCCGACATGCTGACCAGCAGCGGCGTATTTACCGGCACCATCACCTCGGTGTCGAAGTTCACCACGTCCGAACCGGACCTGCCCATGCCCAAGGTGACACCGCGCTCGGCTAATTCATCCAGATCGACTCCGCCGCCGCTCAGGTTGACCTCAGCCCAGGCACCGGCAAACGTGCCGTGCGAGATGGGCTGCGGTAAAAACGCGGCAACGGTCCCGCTGACGCGCAGCGGCACAAGCAAACTCGTCGCCGGCCCGTCGATCGCAATGTAGTAATCGAGATCGGCGCCCGCCGACGTGTCGTCCGGGAAGAGCCGAACGGTTGGAAGCGGCAGCATGTAATAGTTCGCCTCGGCGCGCACCACCGGGTGAGGCAAGGACGTGGCGCTGGCCGTTCCCCGGCCGTCGAAATCGACCGACACGGTCGGAAAGACACCGCACTGAGTGATTGGCGTTGCGACCGATTGGTCTCCAACATAAGCGCACAACGTTGCGGCAGGCAGGACCGGGCTGGCGACACAGGCACAAGCCATCGCGCCCATCGTCACGCCCATCGTACGCAACACTACCGTCGGATTTCGCATCATCGTTGTCCGGAGTCATCCCGCGACGAAACAAGCAAAAGCTGTACCGCAACACCGCGAGACGGCGGTTCAAGCACTTGGCTCCGGCACGACGGCGATTGCCGCCTGCTTGTGTAAGCGCGCTTGACAATTGTCCGCACGAGCGGAGCCAGAAATCGCCGTTCCGATTGTGATCGATCAGGGCCTATGCTGACGCGCCCATTTCCTGCGTGACAGTGGGACTGATCCTACATTGGCAAAGTGCCACGCCTGCCCGCTCACTCGGACGCAGCGGTCGCACAGGAAAAAGGTAGCCCCTTTTTGTTCAGCATGGCGTCGAGACAAATCTGGCCCATCAAGATCTTTTTCGCGTCGGCCGTAATGGCGTTCGAAAAACTGACGGCATACGTCTCGTCCGCAAGATCGGTTTCCTCGGTTGTCAGTTTTGCCTTGAATGTTCGGCGACTTGCGCCATTGAAAAGCAGATACCCCTTGATGCCACCCCCGCAATTGCGGGGCACGCAACCCGATATCAGCAGGTCGTAATCGTAGTCTCTGACTCGGATTGACATGTTGGTGGGACCCGAACTTCCGAATTCCGTTTCCGAAGCAGAAGTGACGGAGTCCCACACCTTTTTTAGCCGGTGCTTCTCGAAGGCGTATATTTCCGCCCTCCATCCCCCGTATTTTTTCGAGCTTATCCCGATGACGACGATATCAAACCGCCCGAATTGATCCTCGGCCATCACCACTGTCCGGAGTACGTCGATGGCGTTGAAGTCCTGTCGAACCACCCTTGTCAGCTTTGCGTAATCCTTAGCGGTAACGGAGGACAACGCTTCTGAGGGCGTGACCATTGAAACGAGCGAACAAAGCGCGACGAGACACACTTTCAAACGCGCACGCATTTACCCCCCCAACCCGACTAACCACTCCAAAAACGAAACGAGTGCCAATTTCCGGCCATCGCGCCGCGCGCCAAGGCCCTGGTATTCTACACGATTTTACCCCCCGCGCGCCATCACACGTCGCCCTCGCCCCTTGGGGCGGTGGATTGCTGACCTGGGGTGGGGAAAGCCTATATATAGGCGTGCGGGTCCGCGAATCTGCGGCCGCCAGGGAGGCTGCCATGCTTGTTGCCACAACCGAAACCGTGCCCGGGTACCGGCGGGTGAAGACATTGGGTCAGGTGTTCGGCGTTGTCGTCCGCTCGCGCGGGCTGGGCGGCAACATCATGGCGGGCTTGCGCTCGATCGTCGGCGGCGAAATCCACGAATACACCGCCCTCTTGGAAGAGGCCCGGCGCCAGGCGGTCGACCGGCTGGTCACCAACGCCACCGCGATGGGGGGCAACGCCGTCGTGATGATGCGGTTCGATTCGTCGGAGATCGGCGAGTATATGAGCGAGATCGTCGCCTACGGCACCGCCGTGGTGCTGGAACAGGAGCCGCCCCATGCTGCGTAATTTCCTGCTGGCGCTCGGCGGAGCGCTGTTCCTGACCGGCATTATGGGCCTGTTCGCCCAGGCCTGGGGGCCGGCCATCGTCCTGATGGTGTGGGGCGCGATCCTGACCGGCGGCATTCTTTACGAGCGCTACGCCTATAAGAAGATTGTCGACAAAATCCCCGAGGGCAAAGGCTGGACCCGCACCAATGAGCGCTTCGTCGATGACGGGCGCACGGTCACCGTGTACGTCAAGCCGCTGACCGGCGAACGCGCCTATGTCGCCGAAAACCTCGCCGCCGTCGCGCCGCCGCCGACCGTTGAAGGTTGAGGCCCCGCGTGGCATAGAATGGGTCTAATTCAAGAGTATCCGGTCATGCCCAACGATCTGGTCACGGTTTTCGGCGCTTCGGGGTTTGTCGGCCGCCATGTCGTGCGCGCCCTCGCCGCTGAGGGGTTTCGCGTTCGCGCCCTGTGCCGCAAGCCGAACCTCGCCAATTTCCTGCTGCCGGCGGGCCATGTCGGGCAGATCCAGCTCCTGAAAGGCAATATCAACAACGAGGAAGACATTGCGCGGGCGCTGGAGGGCGCGGGCGCGGTGGTCAATGCCGCCGGCGTGCTGTTCGGCCATGGCCTGCAAGGTCTGGAGGCGATCAACACCGATGCGCCGGGGCGGATTGCGCGGGCGGCGCTGGCGGCCGGGGTGGACACGCTGGTGCACATCTCGGCGATCGGCGCCGATACCGAGGCGATGAGCGAATATGCCCGCACCAAGGGCCTCGGCGAGCGGGCGGTGCGCGATGGTTTTCCGCGCGCGGTCATCCTGCGCCCGTCGCTGGTGTTCGGGCCGGAGGATCGTTTCTTCAACCGCTTTGCCGCGCTCGCCCGCTTCCTGCCGGCGCTGCCCTTGATCGGCGGCGGCAAGACGCGGTTCCAGCCGGTGTTCGTCGGCGACGTGGCGGCGGCAGTCGCGCACGCGCTCGAGAAGCCGGCGATGGCGGGGCGCACTTACCAGCTCGGCGGACCGAAGATCTATTCCTTCCGCCAACTGATGGAGTTCATTCTCGCCGAGACCGGCCGCAAGCGGCTTCTGGTGCCGCTGCCGTTCTGGCTGGCGGCGATCGAAGGCTTCTTCCTGCAACTGCCGAGCTTCGTGCTGCCGTTCCTCAAGCCGCTGCTCACCGTCGATCAGGTACGGCTGCTCAAGTCCGACAACGTCGTGCAGGAGGGCGCCTTCACGCTCGACGATCTCGACATCGCCCCGGCGGCGGTGGAAGCGATCGTGCCGGGCTATCTGTGGCGCTTCCACCCCAAGGGCCAGTTCCGCGACGAGCAACGCATCGCCGCGGAGTAGGACCTATTTCAGGAAAACGAACGCCAGCAGCGCTGCGCCAGTGACGATGCGGTACCAGCCGAACGGTGCCAGACCGTATTTTCCGATGAAGGCGATGAAGGCCCTGACCACGAAATAGGCGACCACAAACGCCACCACGAAGCCGACCGCGATGTTGGTCGTGTCGGACGCCGACAGCGAGTGCCATTCCTTATAAAGGTCGTAGACCGTGGCGCCGAACATCGTCGGGATGGCGAGATAGAAGGTGAAGGCCGCGCCCGCCTTGCGATCGACGCCGAGCATTTCGCCGCCGAGGATGGTGGCGCCGGAGCGCGACACGCCGGGGATCATCGCGAGGCACTGGCAAAGCCCGATCTGAAACGCTTTGGCGAGCGGCAGCCGGTCGCCGTCGGTGTAGCGCGGGCGCGGTGCCATGCGCTCCAAGACCAGAATGATCACGCCGCCGATCAGCCAGCAGGCGCCGATGAACGGCATCGCGACGCTGGGCTGCAAAAGATAGGCCTTCAGGTATTTGAACACGGTGGCGCCGAGCACGGCCGCCGGCAGGAACGCGACCAGCACGTTGATCGCGAACTGGCGCGCAGCGGGCGAGGACGGCAGGCCGACCAGCACGCCCCAGAACTTGCGCCAATACACCGCCACCACCGACAGGATGGCGCCGAACTGGATTACAATCGTGAAAGCTTCCCATTTGTCGTCGGGCAAGCCCAAAAGCTTCTCGCCGACCAGGAGATGCCCCGTTGAGGAGACCGGCAGGAATTCCGTAAGCCCCTCAATAATCCCAAGAATTATTGCATTCAGAATGTCGTGCATGAAATTCCCCACGATTTGCGGCGGGACACCTATCACAGCCTCGCCGGGCGGGCCATGCTGACGACGCGACTTGAACCGCGACCGGAAGTACCCACCTAAAGGCGGTTCCATACCCTGGAGGGATTCATGAAATCATTGCTTGTCGCGGCCCTGGCGTTTGCCGCAGCGTTCACCACCGCGGCTGAGGCCGTGGACACGAGCACACCTCTGATTGCGCGCGAAAAGCTGTTCGGCAATCCAACCAAATCGTTCGGGCGGCTCAGCCCCGACGGCAAATGGCTGGCCTTCATCGCGCCGCGCGACGGCGTCTTGAACATCTTCGTGGCGCCGGTCAGCGCACCCGATCAGGCAAAGCCCCTTACCGCCGAAAAGACCCGGCCGATCCGCGGCTATTTCTGGGCGCCGGATTCGCAATCGATCCTCTACGTCAACGACAAGGGCGGCGACGAGAACTTCCTGCTCTACGGCGTCAACGTCACCACCGGCGAGCAGAAGACTCTGACCCCGTTCGAGAAGACGCGGGTGGAGGTGCTCGCCGTTTCCAATCAGGTCAAGGATCACATTCTGATCGGCCTCAACAACCGCGATCCCCGCTTCCACGACGTCTATGCGCTGAGCCTCAAGGACGGCGCGCTGACCAAGGTGCTGCAGAACGACGGCGGCTATGCCGGTTTCCTGGCTGACGACAATCTCGTGCTGCGCGGCGCGGGGCGTCCCAATGCGGCCGGCGGCAGCGATTTCTTCCGCGTCAGCAACAACAAGGTCGACGACAAGCCGTTTGCGTCGACCGGTCTCGAAGACGCACTGACGACCTCCCCGGCCGGATTCACCACCGACGGCAAGACACTCTACTGGATCGACAGCCGCGGTCGCGACAAGGCGGCGCTGATCGCCCAGGACGTCGCCAGCGGCGGGATGACGGTCGTCGCCGAAAGCGACAAGGCCGATATCGGCGGCGCGCTCGCCAATCCCAAGACCGGCAAGGTGGAAGCCTTTGCGGTCACCTATCTCACCACCGAATGGACCGCGATCGATCCGGCGGTGAAAGGCGATCTCGATTTCCTGCAGTCGAAGCTGAAGGGTGACATCCAAGTGTCGTCGCGCACCTATGCCGACGATCTGTGGACGGTGGGTGTCGATACCGTGACGGCTCCGCCGGCGGTTTATCTCTACGACCGCAAAGCCAAGACGCTGAAGCAGCTCTGGGTGTCGCGCCCGGAACTGTCGGGCCTGCCGCTGTCGGCCATGCATCCGGTCGAGATCAAGACCCGCGATGGCCTCACCGAAACCGCCTATCTCACCCTGCCCGCCGGCAGCGATACGAAAACCGCAGGCGTGCCCGACAAGCCGGTGCCGCTGGTGCTGTTCGTTCATGGCGGACCGTGGGCGCGCGACGGCTACGGCTTCAATCCGTATCACCAATGGCTGGCCAATCGCGGCTATGCGGTGCTGAGCGTCAACTATCGCGGCTCGACCGGATTCGGGAAATCCTACATCTCGGCGGGCGACCTTCAGTGGGGCGCCAAGATGCACGACGATCTGATCGACGCCGTGAACTGGGCGATCAAACAGGGCATCACCACCAAGGACAAGGTCGCCATCATGGGTGGGTCCTACGGCGGCTATGCCACGTTGGCGGGCCTCACCTTCACGCCCGACACCTTCGCTTGCGGCGTCGATATCGTCGGCCCGTCCAATCTGGCGACGCTGTTGAAGACCATCCCGGCGTATTGGGAGCCGATCAAGCTGCAGTTCTACAAGCGCATGGGCGATCCCACCACGCCGGTCGGCCAGCAGTTGCTGCATGACCGCTCGCCGCTGTTCAAGGCGGACGCGATCAAAAAGCCGCTCTTGATCGGCCAAGGCGCCAACGATCCACGCGTCAATCAGGCCGAGTCGGACCAGATCGTGAAGGTGATGGCGGACAAGAACCTGCCCGTCACCTACGTGCTGTTCCCCGACGAAGGCCATGGCTTCGCGCGCCCGGCCAACAACATCGCCTTCAATGCGGTGGCCGAGCAGTTCCTGGCGAAGTACCTCGGCGGCCGTGCCGAGCCGATCGGCGACGCCATCAAACAGTCCACCGCCAAGGTCCCCCACGGCGCCCAATACGTGCCGGGATTGCCGGAAGCGGTGAAGTAGGAAGCGAAACTTTCCTCCCCCGCGGATCACCAACCCCCGAACGGGGGCTCGTTGGTTAAATAGCGGGGGAGGTGGCCGCCAGGCCGGAGGGGGGACCAACTCGGCGCCAAAATTTTTTCGTCCGATGCCGGCCTTGTTGCGATGCAATCGCAACATGCGACACCCGCAGATCGCGCGTAAGTGGTTGGGAGACTTCGGATTCCCGTTAAACGCGCCGAGTCAAAAAACTCCCTTGACGTTTGCGGAGGAATTCCCTATTTGTTCTACATCCCAACATTTGTAGACGGACCGATCCACCGGCAACGGGGGCAGCGGTTTTTGTGGCCTTCCTGGCGTAAGACAGTGATACTGTCGTTTTATGCTCGGCACTTGCGCAAAATAGTGCCGCAAAACGCGCCGCTTCGAAATTATTGGTATGAATAGCTGTCCTAATCGGCGAAAATCCCTGGACTCCTTCAGGGTTTCCCATCAAATCCCCAACCATGGTCGAGAAAATGCTGAAATTCGTCAGCCTGGGGCGAGACATGCCGGGCAAGCGCCAAGCCGCGGAACGGACCCGCGACTTCCGAGAGGTTTATGCTGAGTTCGCCGCCGCCAAGGCTGCCGAGCAGGCCTCGCGCTGTTCCCAGTGCGGCGTGCCCTTCTGTCAGGTGCACTGCCCGCTCTCGAACAACATCCCCGACTGGCTGAAGCTGACGGCGGAAGGCCGGCTTGAGGAAGCGCACGAGGTCAGTCAGGCGACCAACAATTTTCCGGAAATCTGCGGCCGCATCTGCCCGCAGGACCGGCTGTGCGAAGGCTCCTGCGTCATCGAACAATCCGGCCACGGCACCGTCACCATCGGCGCGGTCGAGAAATACATCAACGACACCGCCTGGGAGAACGGCTGGGTCAAGCCGCTGACCCCGGCGCGCGAAAAGAGCCAGTCGATCGGCATCATCGGGGCCGGCCCCGCCGGCCTCGCCTGCGCCGAACAGCTGCGCAAGAAGGGATACAAGGTCACCGTCTACGATCGCCACGACCGCGCCGGCGGCCTCCTCGTCTACGGCATTCCCGGGTTCAAGCTCGACAAGGACGTCGTCGCCCGCCGGGTCAAGCGGCTGGAAGACGGCGGCATCGTCTTCAAGCTGAACTTCGAAGTCGGCCGCGATGCCTCGCTCGACAAGCTGCGCGAGAAGCACGACGCCATCTTCATCGCCACCGGCGTCTATCGCGCTCGCGAGATCGAGGTGCCGGGGGCGAACCTCGGCGCCATCGTGCCGGCGCTCGATTTCCTCATAGCCGCCAACAAAAAAGGCTTCGGCGATGCGGTGCCGGAGTTCGACAGCGGCAAGCTGAACGCGGCCGGCAAAGACGTCGCCGTGATCGGTGGCGGCGACACCGCGATGGACTGCGTCCGCACCGCGCTGCGCCAGGGCGCGCTGTCGGTGTCGTGCCTTTATCGCCGCGACAAGGACAACATGCCGGGCAGTTTGCGCGAAGTCGCCAACGCCGAGGAGGAAGGCGTCAAATTCGAATGGCTGACGCTGCCGAAAGCGTTCCTCGGCATGGACAACGTCGAAGGCGTCCGCATTGCACGCCAGCGGCTCGGGCCACCCGACGCCTCGGGGCGCAAATCGCCGGAAGAAATCAAGGGGGCCGATTTCGTCTTGAAGGCCGATCTCGTCATCAAGGCGCTCGGCTTCGATCCGGAATATCTGCCGATGAAATTCGCCGCCTCCAAGCTGACAGTGTCGAAGTGGGGAACGGTGCGCGTGCGCCCTTCCACCATGATGACCGACATCTCCGGCGTCTTTGCCGGGGGCGATATCGTGCGCGGCGCCAGCCTCGTCGTCTGGGCGATCAAAGACGGCCGCGATGCGGCAGCGGCGATCCACACCTGGCTGGCTGCGCGCCTGCCCCAAGCGGCGGAGTAAGGCCGATGGCCAACGAAATGGAACAGAAAATGTCATCCCCGGCCGAGTGCATCGAGCAGCGCGAAGATGCGCGAGGGGAAGGGGACCCAGGTATCGAAGCCGCTGCGGTGTTTCAAAACGAGCTCAATTCCCGGCCTCTTCTTTCCAAATCGTCTTACTGTCGGAACCTGGGTCCCCTTCCCTTCGCATCCGCGCTAACGCGCGTCTGCTCAGCCGGGGATGACAATATTGGTGGGACTGGTGAAGACGAAATCACCCGCTACCTCGCCAACGCCGCCAAGCTCGAAGCCGCTCATGCCTATTCGCCCGACCAGGAGCACGATGCCTGTGGCGTCGGCCTGATCGCCGCCATCGACGGCGTGCCGCGGCGCGAAGTTGTGACCCGTGCGATCGAAGCCTTGAAGGCCGTGTGGCACCGCGGGGCCGTCGATGCCGATGGCAAGACCGGCGACGGCGCCGGCATTCACATCCAGGTGCCGCAGGAATTCTTCCGTGCCCAGGTGCAGCAGACCGGCCACAAGCAGCGCTCAGGCCGCATCGCCGTCGGCCAGATTTTCCTGCCGCGCACCGACTACAATGCGCAGGAGACCTGCCGCACCATCGTCGAAAGCGAAATCCTGCGCTCCGGCTTCTATCTTTACGGCTGGCGGCAGGTGCCGGTGAATCTCTCCATCATCGGCGAGAAAGCCAACGCCACCCGCCCCGAAATCGAACAGGTGATGTTCGATACCGGCGGCAACGAGGATTTGGAGGAACTCGACCGCAAGCTCTATCTCTGCCGCCGCCGCATCGAGCAGGCGGTGCGGGCCGCCGCGATTGCCGATTTCTATGTCTGTTCGCTGTCGACGCGCTCCTTGATCTACAAGGGCATGTTCCTGGCCGAGCAGCTCGCCAATTTCTATCCCGACCTCACGGACGAGCGTTTCATCTCGGCGTTCGCGATTTTCCATCAGCGCTATTCGACCAACACCTTCCCGACCTGGCGCTTGGCGCAGCCGTTCCGCATGCTGGCGCACAATGGCGAGATCAATACGCTGAAGGGCAACGTCAACTGGATGAAGAACCACGAGGTCAAGATGGCCTCGGATTTGTTCGGTGAGGCTGCCGCCGACATCAAGCCGATCATCCAGCCGGGCGGATCGGATTCCGCCGCGCTCGACAGCGTGTTCGAGGTGCTGGTCCGCGCCGGCCGCACCGCGCCGCTGGCGAAAACCATCCTGGTGCCGGAAGCGTGGTCGAAACAGGCTTCCACCATGCCGGAAGCCCATCGCGCCATGTACTCCTACGCCAATTCGGTGATGGAGCCGTGGGACGGCCCTGCCGCGCTCGCCGCCACCGATGGGCGCTGGGTGATTGCCGGCATGGACCGCAACGGCCTCAGGCCGATGCGATATGCCTTGACCGACGACGGGCTTCTGGTGGTCGGCTCCGAAACCGGCATGAATGCGCTCGACGACAACCACGTCACCCGCAAGGGCCGGCTCGGTCCGGGCCAGATGATCGCGCTCGATCTTGGCGATGGTGCCTTCTACGAAGACCGCGCCATCAAGGACAAGCTCGCGGCGCAATATCCTTACGAGGAATGGACGCGCCGCATCGTCGATCTGGTGCCGATCATCGGACCGGGCCCCGAACCGTTGATGTTCGATGCCGAAACGCGTCGCCGCCGCCAGATCGCTGCCGGCTACACCATGGAAGACATGGAAGCGGTGCTGCATCCGATGGTGGAGGACGCCAAAGAGCCAATCGGTTCGATGGGCGACGACACCCCGCTCGCCGTGCTGTCGGAAAAATACCGGCCGCTGTCGCATTACTTCCGGCAGAATTTCAGCCAAGTGACCAATCCGCCGATCGATCCTTTGCGCGAAGAGCGGGTGATGAGCCTGAAAACGCGTTTCCGCAATCTCGGCAACGTGCTGGTGCAGGACGAAAAGCAAGCCGAGGTGTTCGTGCTGGAAAGTCCGGTGATCTCCACTGGCATGTTCCTGCGCATGAAGGAACACCTGGAGGGCCGGTTCTTCGAGATCGACTGCACCTTCCCGCTCGCCGAAGGCGGTGCCGGGTTGCAAGGCGCGGTGGAACGCATCCGCGCCGAAGCCGAAGATGCGGTGGCGCAAGGCTATGGCCACCTCATTCTCACCGACGAGCGCATTTCCGACGAACTCGCGGCGGTGCCGATGATCCTGGCCACCGGCGCGGTGCATTCGCATCTCGTCCGCCGCGGGCTACGTACCTATACCTCGATCAACGTCCGTTCGGCCGAGTGTCTCGACACCCATTACTTCGCGGTGCTGATCGGCGTCGGCGCCACCACCGTCAACGCTTATCTGGCGCAGGAATGCATCGCCGACCGCCACGCGCGCGGGCTTTATGGCAACCGACCGCTGGGCGACTGCGTCAAGCGCTATCTCGACAGCGTTTCGGCGGGGCTGCTGAAAATCATGTCGAAGATGGGCATCAGTGTGATCTCGTCCTATCGCGGCGCCTACAATTTCGAAGCCGTTGGTCTGTCGCGGTCGATGGTCGCCGATATCTTCCCCGGCATGCCCAGCCGCATTTCCGGCATCGGCATTCCCGGCATCGCCAAGAAGATCGCCAAGCGCCACGCCAAGGCGATGGACGAGGAAGCCGGCACGCTGTCGATCGGCGGTTTCTACAAGGCGCGCACCGGTGGCGAAACCCATGCGCATAAAGGCGACCTGATCCATCTGTTGCAGAGCGCGGTCGCGACCGAGAACTATGCCGTCTACAAGCGCTATTCGGACGGCGTGCGTGCCATGCCGCCGATAACCTTGCGCCACCTGATGGACTTTCGGCCCACCGGCAACACGGTCGCGCTGGAAGAAGTGGAGTCGATCACCGAAATCAGGAAGCGCTTCGTCACCCCCGGCATGAGCCTGGGCGCGCTGTCGCCCGAAGCGCACGAGGCGCTCAACATCGCGATGAACCGCATCGGCGCCAAGTCGGATTCCGGCGAAGGCGGCGAAGACCCGGCGCGCTATCATCCGAAATCGAACGGCGACAACGGCAACTCGGCGATCAAGCAGGTGGCGTCGGGCCGCTTCGGCGTCACCGCGGAATACCTCAACCAGTGCCGCGAACTGGAAATCAAGGTCGCGCAAGGGGCCAAGCCCGGCGAAGGCGGCCAGTTGCCCGGCTTCAAGGTCACCGAGATGATCGCGCGCCTCAGGCATTCGACGCCCGGCGTGATGCTGATCAGTCCGCCGCCGCACCACGACATCTATTCAATCGAGGATCTGGCACAACTCATCTACGACCTCAAGCAGATCAACCCGGAGGCGCGCGTTTGCGTCAAGCTGGTGGCGCAGACCGGCATCGGCACCGTTGCGGCCGGCGTCGCCAAGGCCAAGGCCGACGTGATCCTGATCTCGGGCCACAACGGCGGCACCGGCGCCTCGCCGCAATCGTCGATCAAATATGCCGGCGTGCCGTGGGAGATGGGGCTCACCGAAGCCAACCAGATCCTGACGCTGAACAACCTTCGCCATCGCGTGACGCTGCGCACCGACGGCGGACTTCGCACCGGCCGCGACATCGTCATGGCGGCGATGATGGGCGCCGAGGAATTCGGCATCGGCACCGCAGCGCTGGTCGCCATGGGCTGCATCATGGTGCGCCAGTGCCATTCCAACACCTGCCCGGTCGGCGTCTGCACCCAAAACGAAAAGCTGCGCGAGAAATTCACCGGCACGCCGGACAAGGTCATCAACCTGTTCAGTTTCATCGCCGAAGAAGTGCGCGAAATCCTGGCGAGTCTCGGTTTCCGCAAGCTGGAAGAGGTGATCGGGCGCACCGATTTGCTCAGCCAGATCAGCCGCGGCGCCGAGGAACTCGACGACCTCGACCTCAATCCGCTGCTGGTGCAGGCCGATCCCGGCAACTATGCGCGCTATTCGACCCAGAAGGGCCGCAACGAAGTGCCCGACACGCTCGATGCGCAGATCGTCAAGGACGCCGCGCCGCTCTTGGAACACGGCGAGAAGATGCAGCTCACCTACACGGTTCGCAACACGCTGCGAACCATCGGAACTCGCACCTCATCGCACATCGTGCGCAAGTGGGGCATGACGGGCCTGAAGCCCAATCACCTCACCTTGAAGCTGCGCGGCTCTTGCGGCCAATCACTGGGGGCCTTCGCCGTCCAGGGCATTCGCATTGAGGTGTTCGGCGATGCCAACGACTATGTCGGCAAGGGCCTTTCCGGCGCCACGATCGCGATCCGGCCGCTGACCTCGGTGAAGTTCGTGCCGCGCGACAACACCATCATCGGCAACACGGTGCTTTACGGCGCCACCGCCGGCAAGCTGTTCGCGGCGGGTCAGGCGGGCGAGCGTTTTGCGGTGCGCAATTCCGGTGCCACCGCTGTGGTGGAAGGCTGCGGCTCCAACGGCTGCGAATACATGACCGGCGGCCTGGTCGCGATCCTCGGTCCCGTCGGCGATAACTTCGCGGCCGGCATGACCGGCGGCATGGCCTTTGTCTACGACGCCGACGGCCTTTTCGCCGAGCACGTCAATCCCGACAGCGTCGTTTTCCAGCGGCCGCAAACCGCGCATTGGCAAGGCGTGCTGCGCTATCTCATCGCCGA
>NZ_JBWZET010000237.1:0-2813 GCF_056722145.1 Rhizomicrobium sp.
GGCCAAAGGCGGGCGGGCATATCGGCCGCGCATTGCCCATCCCAATCTCGGTCAGGCCTTCATCGAGCCGGCGCTGAAGGCCCTCGCCGACAACCGCGCGATGGTCCATTTCGGCCAGCGGCTGCGCCGGATCGTTTATGATCACGACAGAATTCTGGCGCTCGAATTTCCGGAAAATACGGTGCCGGTGGGGCGCGAGGATCGCGTCGTTCTGGCGGTGCCGCCGTGGGTGGCCAAGGACCTCGTGCCGGATCTGTCGGTGCCGACCGAATTCCGCGCCATCGTCAACGCCCATTTTAAGGTCGCTCCCCCACCGCAGGCGCCCAGGATGCTCGGCGTGATCGGCGGCACCGCGGAGTGGATTTTCGCGTTCGACGATCGCGTTTCGGTCACCGTCAGCGGTGCCGACTGGCTGGTCGATCGCGATCGCGAGGAGCTGGCGCGCACGCTGTGGGACGATGTGGCGAAGGCTCTTAATCTGTCCCCGATATTTCCGATCTGGCAGATCGTCAAGGAAAAGCGCGCCACCTTCGCCGCGACGCCCGAGCAGGATGCCCTGCGCCCGCCGGCGAAAACGCGCTGGAAGAATCTCGTCCTCGCCGGCGATTGGACCCAGACCGGCCTTCCCGCCACCATCGAAGGCGCGCTGCGCTCCGGCTTCACGGCGGCCCGCGCCTGAAAAAACATAGTACTGCGGCGTTTACCGATTGCTCCGCCCGGGAAAGCGGGACATTTTTCGTTGTTCGCGTCGAGTCGTGGAGAAGATGAGCGCCACAGTCGTAGCCGTCGTCGGTTTGGCCAAGGAGGCCCGCATTGCGCGCCGGTTCGGGCTTCTGCCGGTGGTCGGGGCCTGTAATGCCAAGCTGCTGAGGCGCCGCCTCAAGGCGCTGGGGCCGGACGTGCGCGGTGTCGTCAGCCTGGGGCTGGCGGGGGCGCTGGCGCCGATCCCGCAGGTCGGCGACGTGCTGGTCGGCACCCATGTCGTCACCGAGCATGAGCACTATGCCTGCGATCCCGGCTGGTCGAAGGTGCTGCGCACCCAGCTCGGCGAGGCGCATTCGGTGGTGATTGCGGGCGTCGAAGAGCCGGCAATGCACATGAGCGCCAAGAAGGATCTGTTCCGCGACACCGGCGCTCACGCCGTCGACATGGAGTCCCACATCGCGGCGCGTTTCGCCCACGAGCGCGGCATTCCGTTCATCGTCTTGCGCGTCGTTTCCGACGATTGCCACCGCACCCTGCCGCCGGCCGCCTTGGAACGGCTGAGCCTCAAGGGCAACCCGCGGCTGTTCGCGATCTTCCGCTCGCTGTGGCGCGAACCCGGCCAGTTCGGCGAGTTGATGCGGACCGGCCGTGAAGCCGGCACCGCCTTCAAATCGCTGGTGAGAGCCTTACGGACTCTCGGCCCCGGCCTCGGCTGTCCCTACCTCTGACTTCGCGGTCTTGATCTCGGCAAGCTTGTGCTCGACGTGGCGCGAGAATGAGAACTCGGCCGGCCGCTGCTTGGAAAGATCGATCTCGGGCGCGAACGGGCCATCGGTCTTGATGCCGCGCAAGGCGAGCGGCAGCAGCTTGTAGGGCTTCTTCACGGAATCGCTGACCGCGGTGCCTTCGAACCCGCAATGTACCATGCAGTTGGCGCACTTCTCGTAATTGCCGACGCCGTACTTGTCCCACTCGGTGTCGTTCATCAGCTCCTTGAAGGTTTTCACATAGCCTTCGCCCAAGAGATAGCAGGGCTTCTGCCAGCCGAACACGGTGCGGCACGGCATCGACCACGGCGAGCAGGCATAGGTCTGGTTGCCGGCGAGGAAATCGAGGAACAATTCCGACTGGGTGAATTCCCACTTCTTGCCGCCGTTGCCGCGCTTGAAGATATCGCGGAACAGCGTCTTGGTGCGCTCGCGATTGAGGAAATGCTCCTGGTCGGCGGCGCGCTCGTAGGCGTAGCCGGGCGAAATCGTGATGCCGTCGCAGCCGATCGCCATCATCTCGTCGAAGAACTTGGCGGTGCGCTCGGGATCGGCGTCGTTGAACAGGGTGCAGTTGATCTGGGTGCGGAAGCCCTTTTCCTTCGCCAGCTTCAGCGCCGCCACCGCCTTGTCGTAGGTGCCGTCGAGGCACACCGACTTGTCGTGCATGAGCTTGTCGCCGTCGAGATGGATCGACCAGGTGAAGTTCTCGTGCGGCTCGTACTGGTCGATCTTCTTGGCCAGCAGCAGCGCGTTGGTGCAGAGAATGACGAACTTGCCGCGTTCGATATAGCCTTTGACGATCTGCGGCATCTCGCGATGCAAGAGCGGCTCGCCGCCGGCGATGGAAACGCACGGAGCGCCGCAATCCTCGATCGCCTGCATGCAGTCGTCAAAGGAGAGGCGCTGATTCAGGATGTCGTCGGGATAATCGATCTTGCCGCAACCCTGGCAGGCGAGGTTGCAACGGAACAACGGTTCCAGCATCAGCACCAGCGGATAGCGCGCACGCCCCGACAAATGCTGCTTGAGAACATAGGCCCCGATGCGGGCGGCTTGCTTGGCGGGAATACCCAACGTCTTACTCCTACTCAGGAACGAAGCTCCGGCGGCAGCCGGAATTCGATATGTTCTTTCTTGCCGTCCATCTGCTCGACCGTGATGTCCGGATTGATCGCGCGCAAGGCGTCGATCACGTGCTCGACCAGCTTCTGCGGTGCAGAGGCGCCGGCGGTAAGCCCGATGGTGCCGTAACCCTTGACCCATTCGGGGTCGAGTTCGTCACCGTCGTTGATGAGATAAGAAGGCTTGCCTTCTTCTTTGCCGATCTCGCGCAAACGG
>NZ_JBWZET010000238.1:0-49918 GCF_056722145.1 Rhizomicrobium sp.
GAATTGATCGTTCCGGGGATCGCGGCGCGCCGCGTGGCGGCGGACAACATCATCGTGGTGGAAGATTGCCGCCCGGCCTTCCGCACGCCGCTGGTCGGATTGGGGGCGGAGGGCATCGCGCCGAAACTGTCGCGCAACGCGCGCCAGCAGCTGCGCCGGTCATTGCGCGACTTCGGCGGCGAAGTGCGCATCGATGTGGCGGCGGACAATGCCACGGCGCAGGACTGGTTTTGCGGTCTCAAGGCGCTGCACATCCGCTCGTGGACGCGGCGGAGGCGGGCGCATGCCTTCGACAATCGCGCGTTCGAGCCGTTTCATCGTGCCCTGATCGAGACCGGCGTGCCCGGCGGTACCGTCGATCTGATGCGCGTCACCGCGGACGACCGCGTGCTCGGCTATATCTACAACTTCAAACGCAACGGCGTCGTGCATACCTATCAGAGCGGATTTTCCGACGACGATCAGGCGCTGAGGCCGGGTTATGTCTGCCACGCGCTGGCGATCGGTCATTACGCGCGCCAGGGCATGGCGGTGTATGATTTTCTCGCCGGCACCAACCGGCTGAAGCAATCGTTCGGGCTCGAAACCTATGAGATGTGCTGGCGCCGTTATCGTCGTCCGACGCTCACGTTCCGGCTGGAGCGCTATTTGCGCGACCGTTTCGCGCGCTAGAGAACAGCAGGCGAAGCGCACTCCAGGTCGGATGCAGCAGCAGCGATTGCAGCGCGAATTCGCGCGCCTGCCGCCGCCGCCCGCCATCGAGCGCGGCGCGGGTGAGGTCGAGCAAATCCCAGGCGCGATTGGCGCGCGCCAAGCGCCGCAATTTGGGATGACGCACCGCCAGCTCGCTGTGCAGCGTCGCGAGATAGGCGAACAGCGCCTTCTCCTCGTGGGCGTAGGTGCGATAAAGACTGGCGTGCTGCGACACATCGAGCTCGCCGACGATGTCGGGGCGGAACAGAATCTTCTTGGCTCTATCGGCGAGGCGGAAGGACAAATCGCGATCCTCGGCGAGGCTGGTCTTCTCCCAATAAAGGCCGGCATCGTGCAGCAGTGCGCGGCTGGCGACGATGGTGTCGGTGTGCAGCGTGCGATGGCGAATGAGGCCGATCATGCCGTCGACATCGACCTGATATAGGCCGGGCTCGATCGCGTGGCGTTGCAACGCGGTTCGCGCCGGAGCATAGAGATCGGTGTCCTTGACCTCGCCTTGCGCTGCGGTCTGCATCGCCGCGAAAAACAAATCGGCGTTGTGCGCTTCCAGCGCGCGCACGGCAGTGGAAAGGTGATCGCGGCGGACCCAGCGGTCGTCGTCATCGCAAAACGCCACGTATTTGCCGCGCGCCAATGCAATACCGCGGTTGCGCATCGATGACGGGCCGCCGGACTGTCGGTCGACGCGCGGGTGCAGCGAGAAGCGGGCATCGAGCACACGCCAAATCGCGTCGTAAGCGGACCAGGTATCTGTGGTGGAGGCATCATCGAGCACAATGCATTCGAAATCGGCGAAATCCTGCTCACGCACGCAGGCGAGCAGGCGCTGAAGCGCAGTCGCGCGGTTCCTGGTCGCGATGACGACCGACACCATCGGCATTTTATCGCGTCTCCGTGATTTCCGTCAGTGCTCCGCCCGTCCGCGCTGAAAGCAGAAGGCGTCCAGCGGCGAGGGTCGGCCGCAGCAGCAGCGATTGCCACGCCAGTTCGCGCGCCTCTCGCAGGCGTCCCTCGTTGCGCGCGCTTTCGGCGAGCTCGTACAGCATCCAGGCGCGATAGCCGCGGGCGACGCGGCGAAGGGCGTGGGTGCGCAGCCGCGTTTCCGCATGCAGCATGGCGACGATGACGAACTGGCGGATTTCATCCTCGGTGTGCGATTTGCAGATACCTGTGTGCGCGGTGCGATCGTAGTCGGCCACCACCACGTCGCGATAAAGGACGCGGCTTGCGCGGTCGAGCAGGCGCAAGGCAAGATCGCGATCCTCGGCCATCGACAGTTTTTCCCAGAACAGGCCCGCGTCATCGAGCAGCGCCTTCGACGCCACCAGGCTGTCGCAGTGCAAAAACATGTGTTGCATCGCCCGGGCACGTTCGGCCGGTGCAACGTCGTAGAGGTCGCTCGCCACTGCGCGGCGCATCAGGATCGGGCGGATGGCGCCGTAGAAATCGCCGCCGAGGACGGCGCCGCCGCGCGAGGTCTGCATGTTGGCGAAATAGAGATCGGCGCCGTGCTGGCGCATCGCTTCCACCGCCACCGCAAGATGATCGTCGCGCACCCAGCGATCGTCATCGTCGCAGAACGCGATCAACGGCGCCGCCGCCGCCGCGATACCGCGATTGCGAGCATGCGAGGGCCCTTGCGCTAACGGTCCGGTCGCGGTCAGCAGTCGGAAACGGCTGTCGAGCCCGCGCCAGAGTGGTTCGTAGGCGGCGAGCGTTGCATCGTCGGAGGCGTCGTCGACGACGATGCATTCGAAAGCGGAATGGGCCTGCGATTTGACGCAATCGAGCAGGCGCGCCAGGCTGGAGGGGCGGTCACGGGTGGCGATCACGACGGATACGTCTGGGGTCATGCGTCTTCCGGCCGAAGCGTTTGCACCGCCATCTGTACAGGTGCGCCGTTCGAGTAGCACGGGTGTGCGGCGGCGGTCACGGCTTTTCCATGATTGTGATGCGCGTACACATGCCCCAGGCGTAGCGTCACTGCCTTGAAGGTCTGCGGTCTATACAAAACGGCGCGCGTTTGTATTGTGCGGATCGGGAAGGGGAGCGAGAATGCACATGGCGTCAACAACCGTCAGCGTCGTCGTACCCGCGCGCAACGCAGCGGCAACCTTGAAGCGCGCGCTGGAGTCGGTTGCGGCGCAGACGTGGCCGGCCGATGAAATCATCGTCGTCGACGACGCCAGCAACGACGCAACGGCGGTTGTCGCCTTGTCATGCCCCAATGTGCGGCTGGTGCGCCTTTGCGAGCATCGTGGTGCGGCGGCGGCGCGCAATGCGGCCATTGCGGCGGCGAAAGGCGCGTGGATGGCGTTTCTCGATGCTGACGATGTCTGGCGACCGGAGAAGCTGGAGCGCCAGCTTGTCCGCATTCGCGACGACGTCAGCCTGATCAGCTGCGGCTCGGAGGAATTCGCGCCCGATGGCCGCTCGCTCGGCGATACCTTCCGCGGACGCCCCGCTACGGACGGTACGGGAGCGTGGAAAGCCCTGCTGCGGCGCAATTTCATCGCCACACCGACCGTGCTGGCGCCGCGGGCGCTGTTGGCGCGTCTTGGCGGGTTCGACGAAGACCTTGCGGTGGGCGAAGATCAGGACATGTGGATCCGGCTGGCGCTGAAGGGTACGCTGGTTTTCGTACCGGAAACGCTGGTGGAAATTCATCTGCAGCCGGCCTCACTGTCGCGCTATCGCGCCGGCGATCAAAGCCGCCACGTCCTGCCGATGGTGCGCCGGCATGTGGAGGCGTTGCGTCATCGCCTGTCGCGACGCGAAGCGCGAGCGATCCTGGCGGAGCGCTACGCCAACGCCGGTCATATCGCGCTCGCCAACGGCGATGCACTGCGTGCGGGCGCCTTCCTGTCGCGCGCCTTGATCGCCGGCTACCGGCCGTCATCATGGCCGCTGCTTCGTCCGGCGCGGCAAGCCAGCTAGGGGGACTCTTTGCGCGAAATCCTGCTCCTCATCGCGATTTTCGCCGGCCTTGGCATGACGTTGCGCTGGCCGTTCGCGGGGGTGCTGATCTGGGAATGGTTCACGCTGCAGAACCCGCACCGCGAGACCTACGGCTTCGTCAGTTCCGCCAATCTGGTGATCGCGGCGGTGACGCTGCTCGCCTGGGTGATGTCGAAGGAACGGCGCGCGCCGGCCAACGGTTTCATTCTTTGGGCGATCGTGATCTTCCTCGCCTGGACAACGATCGGCACCTTCTTCGCTTACGATCCCGCGTGGTCGTTCGGCTATTGGGACCGCACCTGGAAGACCTTTGCGCTCGGCATTCTGCTGGCGGCGACGGTGACCAATCGCGTGCGCGTGCAGGCCGTGGTGTGGGTGGCGGTGGTGTCGCTGTTCTATTACGGCGTCAAGGGCGGGCTGTTCACCATCGCCACCGGCGGCCATAACCATGTGCTCGGGCCGGCGGGCACGATGATCAACGACAACAACCAGCTGGCGGTGGCGATGTTGATGACGCTGCCGCTGGCGCATTATCTGCGCGGCCAGACGGTCGACAAATGGATGCGGCTGGCGCTGCTCGGCGGCATGATCCTGACGGTGATCGCGGTGATCGGCACCTATTCGCGCGGCGCCTTGATCGGATTGGCGGCACTTGGGTTCCTTGGATTGCTCCGCATGAAGCGTCGGCTCACCTACATCGCGGTTGCAGTGGTGCTGATCGCCTTCACCGTGCACTTCATGCCGGAACAGTATTTCGATCGCATGAGCACGATGAATTCGGTGGAGTCGGTGCAGCAGGATGAATCCATGCACGGGCGGTTGGTGGCGTGGAAGGTAGCGGTTTATGCGGCGCGTGACCGCTTTCCGTTCGGCGCCGGCTTTTATGGTCCGCAGTTGGGGCCGTTCTTTCATGCCTATTTCCCCACCGAAAAGAACCACGCCGCGCATTCGATCTATTTCCAGGTGCTGGGCGAGCACGGGTTTATCGGGCTTTTCATTTATCTCACGCTGATTGCCGGCGCGTTCCTGCGCGCCTCGCGCATCATTCGCGTCGCGCGACGGCAGGCGGAAAAGCGCTGGATTGCGGAATTGGGCGTGGCGCTGCAAGCCAGCCTGGTGGTGTTCTGCGTTTCCGGCGCGGCACTCAGCCTGGCGTATTACGACCTGTTCGTGATCGCGATCTGTCTGATGTTGCCGTTGTGGGAAATGGCGCGGCCGTTGGCATTGCGCCCCGCGTTCCGGCCGACGGTGATCACCGCCAAAGTGGCGTAGTTCGCATGGTTGAGCTGGTTCCCTGGTTACAACGCGCTGAGGTGGAACCGCTGTTCGCCGCCGCCAGCCACAGCGAAGGCTTGCCGGGGTGGTTCGATGCGGTGGCGGCGACCACGTTGGCTGAGGGCGAATCCGCGATGATGGCCGTGCATGGTCGCGCGGCATTGCCGGTCGCGATCGGGCGGGGCGGGTTGCGAGCGCTGACGGCGCCATATACGACCTGCTACGTACCGGCGCTGCAGGATGTATCGGACGCATACGACCTTGGGCGAGGGTTGCGCGCGGTGGCGGGCGGAGCCGTTCGGCTCGATGCCATGGATGCGGCCGAGCCCGGCATGACGGCGCTGTTGCAAGGTCTCGGTACGGGCATGACAGTCGCCCCCTATCAGCACTTCGCCAATTGGTCGGAGCCGGTCGGCAGCTTCGAACGCTATTGGCAGGCGCGCCCGTCGCGGCTGAAGGCCACCGTGCGGCGCAAAGCGGCGACCGCTCATGCTGAATTTGAATACATCCGCAGCGGTTTCGGTGCCGCTTTGGCGGCCTATGACACCATTCAGCGAGCGTCGTGGAAAGCCGCCGAGCCGCATCCCGAATTTCTCGCAGCGCTGGTGCAGCGCCTGCCGCACGCGGCGCGGATGGGGGTGTTGACGGTCGATGGCACGGCCGTCGCAGCGCAGATATGGCTTGTCTGGTCGGCGCGCGCGACCATCTTCAAGCTGGTGCATCGCGAGACGGCGACGGCATTGTCGCCCGGCACGCTGCTGACGCATCGGATGATCGAAACCTGCCTCAGCGAGGAGGCGGTGTCGGTGCTCGATTTCGGCCGCGGCGACGATGCTTATAAGCGCGACTGGATGGGCACGCGCGCGATGCGGCAGGGCGCGATTGCCGCCGATTGGCGTTGCGGCAACGGCCTTCGCACCATGGCGGCGGCGGTGCTGCCGACTCTGGCGGGGCATGCATGGCGGCGACACCTGCTCGACAATCGTTCGCGTGACGTAGCGATACCCGCGCGCGTGGCGTTGGCGTCGGAAGCGGAACGGAGCAGAGTGATCGCGGCTGAGGCGTCCTGATGATCGTGTCGCAACAAGTGCCCGTATCCGGGTTTGAATTCATCGTGTTCACCGTCATTCCGGTGGCGTTCCGCGAACTGCTGCATTGGCTCTACGACTGGCAGATCTTGATTTGCGGTGTGCTGGCGCTGGCGGCGGCGCGTTATTGGGGGCAGTCGGTGGTCCGTGCCGCCCGCATCAGTGCGCGCAACAAAGCCGTCGCCGGAACGCGCCGCCCTGCCGCGGAGCCGGTGGTGGTGCCGACACCACTCGCCGCCACGCCGGAACCTGTTGCCAAGGTGCCGGTGCGGGCGGCGGAGTTGACCGAGCGGCTGTTTACCCTGCGCGAGCATATCCGCAACACGCTGGGTCGGATGCCGTGTACGGACGATGTTCTCTCCGACGAACGGCTTGCCGATTGCCGCGCCATCGCCGACTTCCCACTCGGAGAACCGCCCGCCGGGGCGCTGCACGCCCGTTTCGAGGCGCTGAAGAGCAAACTTCAGGCGCTGCAAGGCGTGCGCGAAACCGACACTTGCCGTAACGCCTGGGAGGCGCTGGTATCGATCAGCATGGACGCCCGCGACGTGATGGGCGACGAGCCCGCCAAGCCGACCAGCAAAGCGAGTTAGCGCAACGCTCCGCTGAGCGCCATCGCCTCGCGCCGTTCGGAGAAATCCTGGTTCGACGCGATCACGGCGGCCAGCGTTTTCTTGGCTTCGGCGCGCTGGCCGGTGCCGTTGAGCACGGCGGCGAGGTGATAAGCGATTTCAGCATTGTCGGGTGCGGCGGCGTGCGCGCGCTGCAACAGCGGCAGAGCCCCCTTCGCATCCTTGGCGCGCCACTTCACCCACCCGAGTGTGTCGAGCACGGCTGGCGAATTCGGCGCCAGCTTGGCGGCCAGTTCGGCAAAGCCGAGCGCCTCCTTGGTGTTGGTCTTCTGCAACAGCCACGACAGGTTGTTCAGCGCGATCATGCTCTGCGGCTGAATTTTCAGCACCGCGCGGAATTCGCGTTCGGCGACGTCGGGCTTTGCCTGCATCTGCTGCTGCGCCAATTCGAGCCGCGCCCCGATATCGTTCGGATGCTTGGCCGACCAGTCCGTCAGCACCACGTCGGCCTGCTTGGCCTTTTTGCCTTGGCGCAAGAGCTGGCTCATCATGATGGCGCCGTTCTCGCTCGGATGCTGCGCTTGAGCCTGCCGCAGCACCGCGATCGCTTGATCGGAACGCTTCAGAGTCGTCAGCGTGGAAGCGTACAGCATGTCGGAAGCGGCACCGGGGTCAGCTTTCACGCCTTCCTGGGCCGCGGCGAGTGCGATGTCGGGTTTGTTGAGCGCCAGGGCATAGCGCACCAGCGCGGTGCGGGCGAGGGTGAATGTCGGCGCCAATTTCAGCGTTTTCTTGTACGCGTCGAGGGCACCTGCGGCGTCCTTTTTCGCCACCAGCGCGCTCGCCAGCATCAGTTGGATCTGCGGCGAGTCCGGGCGTTGCGTCGCCAGTCGGCGGAAAGTCGCCAGCGCCGGATCGGGCTGGTTGGTGGCAAGCTGGATTTCGCCCAGCATCAACTGCGCGTTGAGATCGCCCGGCACGGCCTTCAAGTAAGTGTCGAGCACGCCGCCGGCCTCCTTCATCTTGTCGTGACCGAGATAGAAGCTCGCCAGCGCCAGATTGGGCGTCGCGTTCTTGGGATCGGTGGCGACGGCGCGCTGCAACAGTGCTTGCGCCTTGTCGGTTTGGCCCATGCGGATCTGCAATTCGGCGCTGCGGATCATTGCCGTGACGTTTTTCGGATCGGCCGCGATCAGCGCATTGAGATCGCCGTTGGCACCATTGAGGTCGCCGCGTGCGGCTTTGGCGACGGCACGGTTATAAAGCCCGAGCGCGAATTTCGGATCGATCGCCAGCGAGCGCCCGAACGCCGCGATGGCACCGTCGAAATTCTGCCGCGCCAGCAGGATCTGGCCCTGGTACAGCGGTCCGAACGGGTTCTTCGGCGCGGCGGAGGCGAACTTGTCGGCGACGGAGGAGGCGCCAGCGACATCGCCGGCGCGCATCATGGCCGCGATCAGCATGCCGGCAGTGACGGGATCGTTCGGCTGCTTGGCGGCGAGTTCTCGCAACTCGCGAATGGCTTCGTCGAAATTGCCTTTCTGCATTGCCGAGGCCGCCAGACGCCGGCGCAGCAGATCGCCGCCGAAACCGCCGGAATTGGCGCGTTCGAGATATTCGGTCGCCTTGGCGGTGTCCTTGCGCATCGCATAGGTCTGGCCGAGAACCGCCATCACCCGCGGCTCGCCGGAATCCTTCAGCGGCAGCAGAATGTCGAGCGCGCGTTGGGTGTTGTTCATCTTGAGATAGAGCGTCGCCAGCACCAAGCGCGGCTCGACCGCGTCGGGACTGCGCGACACCGTGCCGGAGAGAATGGTGATGGCCACATCGTTGTGACTGTCGGCCGCCGCCATCTGCGCCACCATGACGCCGATTTCCGGGCGCGAATTGACGAATTCCGGCGGCAACGCCTGCGCCACCGCCCACGCCGCTTTCGAATCCTTGGCGCGTTCGAGCAGCAGGGCGCGGAAATAGGCCGCCTGCGGAAGGTTTTTCCAGCGATTCAACACCGCATCCACGTCGCCCTTGGCGCGGCCATCCTGTTTTAGCTGCAGCAAAACGCCGGCACGCGCGAGATAGGAGGCGGGCATGTCGGGGAAGCGTTTCACCATCATATCGGCGACGCCCAGCGCCTGATCGGCATGTCCGGTGGTCTGCAGCAGCGTGATGCGCAGCAACAGCACGCTCTGATCGCCCGGGGCCTTGGCGTAGGCTTCATCGCTGAGCTTGAGCGCCGCCGCGGTGTCGTTCTTCTCGCGCGCGAGGCGGGCGCGTACGACGAGACTGGGCGCATCGCGATTGATGGCGAGCGCGGCGTCGATGCTGGCGATAGCGTCGTCGGCATGACCGGTCGCGACCTGCGCGAGGCTGCGGGCACGCAAGGTGATGGCGGCCAATTGCGAGCGATCGCCGGCAGCGGGCGCAGGGAACTGGTCGAGCAGCGCCTGGCCTTCGCCGCGCGCCAGCATGGCGTCAAACAGGAGCGGCAGCACGCGGCCATCGGGCGCTCCGGCTTGACGTGCGGCACGCAGCTCGCGCACCGCTGAGGCGGCATCGCCGGCGCGAAGATAGGCATAACCGAGCTCCATCCTGACGTCGTTGTTGCCCGGCGCCAGCGCCGCCGCGTTTTTCAGGTAGAGCACGGCGACGTTGGGATGGCCCTGGCTCATCGCCTGTCGCGCCTGCCTCAGCAGATCGCCGAGGCCCGACGGGTTCTGCGTGTTAGAAGGCGCGCCGGTATTGATCGCGGCATCAGCGGCCTGGCCGGCCAGCGCGGCGACGGCGGCGGCAATCATCAGCGTACGGCGGAAAGTCATGATGGTCCTCCCGGATCAGGCGCGCCGTCTATGGGCGCTCAAAAGGTTGTAGACTTGCGGCCGGCTGATCCCCATCAGCTTGGCGGCCTTGGAGACATTGCCGTCGGACACCGCCAGCGCTTCGCGCAGCAGGGCGCCCTCGAGTTCGCGCATGTGATCGCGCAGATTGAGATTGCGCGGCTTGCCTTCGGAAATCAGTTCGAGATCGTCGGGCGTGATCAGCGGCCCGTCCGACATGATGACGGCGCGTTTGACGCGGTTTTCCAGCTCGCGCACATTGCCCGGCCATTTGTGCGACTGCAGCGCGACCAGCGCTTCTTTGGTGAAGCCGCGCAAATTGCGGGAATGTTCGCGGTTGTAGAGGTTGCGGAAATGCTGCGCCAGCACCACCGCATCGCCATCGCGATCGCGCAGCGGCGGCAGCTCGATGCGTATTTCGTTGAGGCGATAATAGAGGTCTTCGCGGAAACGGCCGTCCTTGACCAGCGAGGCGAGCGGCTGGTTGGTTGCCGAAATCACGCGCACATTCACCGACAGCGTCTGCCGTCCGCCGACACGTTCGAACTGGCGCGATTGCAGGAAACGCAACAATTTGGCCTGCAGCGGCGTCGGCATGTCGCCGATTTCGTCGAGGAACAGCGTGCCCTTGTCGGCAATCTCGAACTTGCCCAGCGTCTGCTTGACCGCGCCGGTGAAGGCGCCGCGTTCGTGTCCGAACAATTCGCTTTCGAGCAGGTTTTCCGGGATCGACGCGCAGTTGATGGCGACGAGCTTGGCGTTGGCGCGCGGCGATGCCTCGTGCAATGCCCGCGCGATCAGCTCCTTGCCGGTGCCGCTTTCGCCGAGCACGAGCACGCTGGCATCGGTGCGCGCCACCCGCTCGATGGTCTGCGCGATCTGCTGCATCTGCGACGAACCGAACACGAATCCGGGCAGTCGCTTGTCGGTGGTGGCCTTGAGGGCGCGATTTTCCTCCTCCAATTCGAACACGCGCACCGCGCGTTGCACGATCAACTTCAACACCTCGCCGTCGATCGGCTGGGCGATGAAATCGAAGGCCCCGCGGCCGACCGCATTGACCGCTATTTCGCGATCGGCATTGCCCGACAGGATGATGACCTTGGTCTGCGGCGCGTTGGAGAGAATGGTATCGAGCACTTTCAGTCCCTCGGTGGCGCCGTCTGGATCGGGCGGCAGGCCGAGGTCGAGGATCACGATGCGGATGTCGCCGGCATCCTCGAAGGCGCGCAATGCCTCGGCCCGCGTGCCGGCGGCGGTCACCGGATGGGGATCGAGCGTCCATTGCATCTGGCGCTGCAGCCCGACGTCGTCTTCGACCAGCAGGATGTGCTTCACTGCGCTTTCTTTCTTGTCTGCCGCTCGGGTCATGAGGCTTCCTTGAGTTGCATGTCGGCGGCGGCGAGGACCAGCGTCACCGTCGTGCCGCCGCCGACCACGCTCTCCACTTCGATATCGCCGCCGAGGTCGCGCATCATCGCGCGCGCCTGATAGGCGCCGATGCCGAGACCCTTCGCTTTGGTCGTGCGCAAGGGGCGGAACAGGTCGCGGGCGATGAAATCCGCACTCATGCCGGGGCCGCGATCGCGCACCACGACGCGAATGCGCCCGCCGGCGCCCTCGACGCGCAAGTGCACGCTGCCCGGTTCCGGGCTGGCCTCGATCGCGTTGGTGACGATATGTTCCAGCGCGCTTTCGAACGCCGCCGGCTGCGCGATTTCAGCGAACAGATGCGCGTGCGACGGATCGCGCCCGAGCACGACGCCGGCCGCGGCTTTCTTCAGCGCGCAACGGGCGACGATATCGGCGACATTGATGCGGGTGCGGGTCGTGGACGCAGAAGACGTCGAACCGTCGCGCAATTTTGCGATCAGTCCCTGCAGATTTTCCACCGCGTGGCGAATGGTCTGCAGCATGTCGGCACGGAAGGCGGCGTTGTCGCCGAATTTCTCCGCGTTCTGCAGCAGCAGGCTGAGCTGGCCGGCAGTGTTCTTGAGATCGTGCAGCGCGAACGTCACGCGGTTGTTGAATTCGGCGATTTGTTGCGAATCCGCCAGCGCCTGCGCGGTTTGCTCATGCACGAGGAATGCGGCCAGTTGCGACGCGATCAGGGCGACAAGGTTCCTGTCCTCCCAATCGAGAGTCTTGGGCGCGCGCGGCCGGTGCAGCAGGGCAAAGCCGACGAGATCGGCGCGAAACCGCAGCGGCACGACCAGCCAGGCATCGGGAAAGCGCAGTTTCCAATCGCCATCGGTCTCGAGGAACGCAATGCGCTCGTCGGCGATGCTCGCCAGGATCGGATCGGTTTCCTGCATCGGCCCAAGATTCTCACCGAATGCGGAATAGGCCAGGCGCGCGTATTGCTTCCACCCCGCACGCCGCACGAACAGAACGCCGCCGGGGCTGTCGAGCAGGTCGGACAACGTCAACAACACGCGTTCCGGTCCGCCACGATCCTCGTAGCGCGACAGCGCCTGATTGAACTTGGTCCATTCGAGGCGGTAATCGTATTTGTAGTTGTAGAAATTCTCGTTGATGAAGGTGCGGATCTGCGAACGCACCGAAGCGGTCGCCAGCGCGGTGATCACTGCCACCAGGCTGCCGAAGCCGAGCACGATCGACAGCACCACCGCGGGCGTGCCGCCGAAATGGCGCACATACAGCGCCGCCGCCGCGGTGCCCTGCAGGATCACGCCGGCCACGATCAGCGTGGCAGAATGAAACACCACGCGGCGGGAGGAGTGGACCTTCAGGCGCAATGAATCGTTGCGCACCGCGGTGACGACGAACAGCGGCAGCGCCAGCAGATAAAGCAGCGGTTCGGCGATCGTCATCGCCGTCGGCGTGGCGGCGCCGAGCAGTTCCGGAATGCGGCCGAGAATGTGATAGGTGTAGAGCGCCGTCAGCGCAATCAGCATCAGCTTCATCGACCACAGCCGCGCCGCGGCGACGTTGCGCGCCAGGTTCTCGGTCAGGATCAGGCCCATGATGGCGATCGCGAACGCGACCAGCGGCTGGTTGAGACGGACGCCAAGGCCGCTGTCGATGTTCGCCGCCGTCGCCGCGAAGAAAATATTGACGGCGGTGAGAAACGCCGCCGCGAGCGCGAGCTGCCGCCACAACGGATGGCGGTCGGCATCCTGGCGCAGCACGCTGACGAGCAGCGCGAACCAGGCGCCTTCGCGCAACGCCGCCGCGACGCGCGCGGTCCACGGCGCGGTCCATCCCGCTTCGCTTATGACGCAGGCAAACGCCCATAGCGCTGTCAGCGCCGCGGCGAAGGCGAAAACAAGATTGAGGCGCGAGCGTTTGCCCCACGCCGGCAGGATCGCCGCCAACGCCGAATAGGCGAGCGCTGCGGCACCTGCGGCGAAAAGAGAAATCCCCGATCCCATCCGGCCTCTTTGTTTTTTGGGCGCAACGCCGCGAAATCACGGGCCGACCGCGCGACCTGGAACAGTTAGCAACAACGCGCGCGGCTCACAATCAACGGCGCGTCAGATCGTAAGAAATAATTACAGATGTGGACCTGGCGCACGTACCGCAACGGTAGCGTCCCGATGTTGACGCGCGCGCCGTTCCGCGACGATGCGTTGGAACAATTGCAGCTGGCCTGCCGTGGTGGCGTCCCAATCGAACTGTTCCGCATACGCACGGGTGGCGGCGCGCTCGGGTGGTGCTGCAAGCAGGCGCGCCAGTCCGCTCACCACACCGCCGGCATCGATCGAACGCATCAACACGCCGGCGGCGGAATCGGCCACCACTTCGGGCGTGCCCCAGACCGCCGAGGCGACCACCGGCGTGCCCGACGCCATCGCTTCGAGCAGCACGTTGGCCCAGCCTTCGCGCGACGAGGCCAGCACCAGCGCGTCAAGGGCGCGATAGACTTCGGCGAGCCGCATCTGATCGAGCGAGCCGAGAAAGCGCACGCGATCGGAAACTCCGAGCGATACCGAAAGCCTTTCCAGCCGCGCGCGCTCCGGTCCATCGCCGACGATGACGAGATCGGTATCGGCGAGCTTTGGCAGCGCCGCGATGACGTGGTGGTGGCCTTTGCGTTCGATCAACCAACCGACCGAGCCGATGGTACGGCGGCGAAAATCCAGCTTGCGTCGCGCCGCGTCGCGGCCGTGCGGATGAAACAATGCCAGATCGACGCCATTGCGCAGCACGGCGATGCGGTCGGCCGCCACGCCGAGCTCGACCATGCGATCTTTCAGCGCCCGGCACACGGTCACAAGCCCATCCGCTTGGGCCGCGGCCTTCAGGATCATGCGGCGCGGCGTGGCGTAATCGGGAATGAGATTGATGTCGGTGCCGCGCGCGGTGACGACTACCGGCAGGCCGAAATCGCGCCCCAACCGCACCGCTGCAACGCCATCGGGATAGAAATAGTGCGCATCGATCAGGTCGAAGCGCCTGCCTTGCGCGATCAGGCGGCCGAGGGTGTGACGCATCGTGAGGTAGAGCGTGTGCGGTGTGACCGTCATGCCGATCTTGGGGACGACGAGATAACGCGGATGCCACACGGTCCAGCCACCGCGATGGGTCTGGTGCGGGACGCGGTCAAGGCGGCCGGCATCGGGATAGCGCACGAACGGCGGCAGCCACGGCACCGGTGCCAATACCTCCGCGGAAACCTCGCGGCTGTCGCACAGCTTGGCCAGACGTGTCGCAACGAAAGCGCCCTGGGTCGGTTTGGCGTCGTTGGGGAAGAGTGTCGTCGCCGTCAAAATCGAGAGCATGCCGTGCTGTTCTCGCATCAGGTGGGCGGAACGATCAAATCCTTTTTGCGAAAACGTATTGGCAGCAGACAAACGTTCTGAAATGAGTGGGGACGCGATCACAGTGCGGAGAACGAGATGAACGTGTCCATTTTCGGCATGGGGTATGTCGGCGTTGTTTCCGCGGCGTGCCTGGCTAAGCTCGGACACAATGTGATCGGTGTTGACGTCAACCCGGCCAAAGTGGCGCTGATCAATGCCGGCCAGTCGCCGATCGTCGAGCCGGGCATGTCCGACCTCATCTGCGATGCGGTTTCGCGCGCGATGATCGCGGCCACCAGCGATGCCGCCGCTGCCGTTGCGGCAAGCGAGGTTTCCATCATTTCTGTCGGCACGCCGAGCGGCAAGACCGGCGCCGCTTCGCTCGAAGCCATCGATCACGTCGCGCTGCAGATCGGCGAGGCGATTGCGCGCAAACAGACGCCGCACACCGTGATCGTGCGGTCCACCGTGCCGCCGGGGACGGTGCGCGAACGGATTGCGCCGGCGCTGATGCGCGCCTCGGGGCGCCGGCTCGGCGAGGGGCTGGAGATCGCCGATAATCCGGAGTTCCTGCGCGAGGGTCGCGCCGTCGCCGATTTCGAGAAGCCGCCGTTTACCCTGGTCGGCGCCTCGAACGAGAAGGCCGTGGCGGTGGCGCGCGAACTCTACAAGAGCATCGAGGCGCCGTTCATCGTCACCGACGAGCGCACGGCGGAAAGCATCAAATACCTCTGCAACATTTTCCACGCGGTCAAGATCGGGTTCGCCAACGAAGCCGGCGCGGTGCTGAAGAGTCTCGGCATCGACGCGCGCGCGGCGATGGAGGTGTTCTGCCGCGATCCCGTGCTCAACATCTCGCCGGCCTATCTGCGGCCCGGTTTCGCGTTCGGCGGTTCGTGCCTGCCCAAGGATCTGCGCGGGTTTCTGGCGCTGGCGGCGGGAGAACAGGTGGAGACGCCGTTTCTCGGCAGCCTGCTCGGTGCCAACGCGCGCCACGTCGATCGCGCGTTCGACATGATCGTGAAGGGTGGGCGGCGGCGGGTGGCATTCTTCGGCCTGTCGTTCAAACCGGGTACGGACGATATGCGCGAATCTCCGCTGGTGACGCTGGCGGAAAAGCTGATCGGCAAGGGCTATGAACTGGCGATCTACGACCGCGACGTCGAACTGGCGCGGCTCACCGGCGCCAACAAGGCGTTCATCGATCACGAAATCCCGCATCTGGCGCGGCTGTTGAAAACCAGTGTCGAGGAGACCCTCGACGGCGCCGGCGTGATCGTGATCGGCCATGTCGGCAAAGCCGAAGCGGACCTTATCGCAGCGGCGCACGACAGCCGCACCATCGTCGATCTGCAAGGCGTCGAAGGGCTGGAGCGGGCGCCGGATTATCAAGGCATCTGCTGGTGAAGCCGCGCCTCGTCTTTGTTTCGCCGCGTTACCTGCTGCCGGCCGACATGGGCGGAAAAATCCGTACGGCACATGTGCTGAAGGGCCTGAAAGGCGGGCGCTTTCATGTCACGCTGGTGTCGCCGGCGCCACGCGAACTGCCGCCTGGACACGCGGCCGAACTGGCGGCGCTGTGCGATGCATTCGTGTCGTGGCCGGAATCATCACGCGGGGCGTTGTTCGCGGCGACGCGACTGCGGCATCTGGCGTCGGCGTTGCCGGTGTCGGTGGCGACGGATCGCTCGGCCGCAGCCCATGCCGTGGTGGCGGCGGCGCTGGTCGGGGTCGATGTACTGGTCGCCGATTTTCTGCATTCGGCGGTGCTGCTACCCGCGGCGTGCGACATGGCATCGGTGCTGTTCACGCACAATGTCGAAGCGGAGATTTTCGCGCGCCATCACCAACTCGCGCGCGGGCTGAAGCGCTTAGTGTGGAAAGACCAGCTGCGCAAGATGCGCGCGTTCGAACAGAAGACGCTGCAGGCGTTCGATGCCGTCGTCGCAGTGTCGGAGCGCGACCGGGAGGTGTTCCGGCGCGACTACGGTGTCGCGGCGTCGGTGATCCCGACCGGCGTCGATCTCGACTATTTCCGCTACGCGCCGGTCGCTGCGGACGCGCCGCCGGTGTTTTCCTTCACCGCCTCGATGGATTCGCTCGCCAATATCGACGGCGTGCGCTGGTTCATGGAGGAGGTGTGGCCACTGATCGTCGCTGCGGTGCCGAATGCCGAAATGCGGGTGATCGGGCGCAATCCCGAGCCCGGCCTGGTGGCGGAAGCGGCGCGGCGGCGGTTGAATTGGATGTTCACCGGCACGGTGGACGATGTCCGTCCACATCTGCGCGGATCATCCGTCTACGTCATTCCGCTGCGGGTCGGCGGCGGCACGCGCATCAAGGCGTTCGAGGCGATGGCGTTCGGCCTGCCGACGGTTTCCACCGCCATCGGCATCGAAGGGCTCGGCGTCACGCCGGAGCGGCATTTCCTCGAAGCCGACCGCGCCGTCGATTTCGCCGCGGCTTGCGTGCGGCTTGCCGGCGATGCGGCCGAGCGCCAGCGGTTGGCGGAAGCGGCGCGCGAGTTCGTTGAAAATCACTGCTCGGCGCGCAGCGTCGGCGTCGTGTTCGAAGCGATCTGCGTCAGCGCGAGCCTTGTGCGAACACCAGCACCCGGAAGGTCTGCAGCATGATGGAGAGATCGCGCAGCACCGAGAAGTGCTTGAGGTAGAACAGGTCGTATTCGAGCTTGCGCATCGCGTCTTCCACCGAGGCGCCGTAGGGGAAGTTGATCTGCGCCCAGCCGGTGACGCCGGCTTTGACGCAATGGCGCAGGTGATAGAGGCGAATCTGCTCGGACAGCTGGTTGACGAAGATGGGGCGTTCGGGACGCGGGCCCACCATCGACATCTGGCCGATCAGCACGTTGAGAAGCTGCGGGATTTCATCCATGCGGGTGCGGCGCAGGATGCGGCCGACGCGGGTGACGCGCGGATCATTGTGGCTGGCCCACTGCGCGCCCATTTTCTCGGCGTCGATCCGCATGGTGCGGAACTTGATGATCTTGAAGGTCGCGCCGCCGCGCGAAACCCGCTCCTGGCGATAAAACACCGGCCCAAAATCTTCGAATACGATGGCGATCGCCACCACCGCCAGGGTCGGCAGGGTGATGAGCAGCAGCGTCGCCGACACGATGACGTCGAGCACGCGCTTCAAGGCACGATCGAGCCAGCCGAAGCGGAAGCCGTCGGAATACAGCAGCCAGTGCGATTCCGTCCATTTGAGATCGACCCGCCCGGTCTCGCGCTCGATGAAGGTGTTGAAATCGAACACCGGCACGCCGTTGGCCTTCCACGGCAACAGATGATCGAACTGCAGGTCGGCGGGATTATCGACGGCGATCACCACCTGATCGATGTGCAGCCGCGCTTCCAGTTCTTCGACCGATTGCACTTTCGGCAACGGGTGGATGGGATCGTTGGTGCCGTGGTCGGGCGCCAAACCGCCGAGATAATCCTCGGAAAGAAAATTCAGCTCGGCAAGGCGGCGATCGGAACGGCGGAAGAGGTCGCGCAGGTGGCGCGCGCGCACGCCGGTGCCGATGACCAGGATGTGGCGGCGGAACCAATGGCGCCGCGCCATGGCGAGAAACAGCGGGCGTGCCAGCATGCCGCCGAACAGTTCGGCGCCGGTGCCGACCAGAACGATCGTCAGCGCGCGACTGGCGCTCTTGAAGGCGAGGGTGTGGAACAACAGACCGAAACCGAAATGGATGATCGCAAGTGCCAGAACCGCACTGACGCCAAGCGCCACCACCAGTCGGGTGATCGAGGTGGAAAAGTTGATCAGCGCATCGAAGCGATAGCAGCCGGCGGCATAGGCGAAGAAGAACGACGCGGCCGCCAGCGTGGCGATGACGGCGGCGGTCTCGGTGGCGGTGAGGAGCCCGAGGCGGTCATGCACTGCAGAGATCAGCGCCGCCATGAAGCCGAGCATGAAGGCAACATCGAGAACGGCGAGGGTGAGGCGCGACCCGGGGACGAATCGCCGGCGCATTTGCGAATTGGTGGCGGAAGAGGCGGGCAGCTCGACATTTCGCGGGCTGCGGACGGGGCCTTCCCAAGGGACGGAGCTGAACATGGAGGTTGCCGCCTGCGAATGGGAAGCGCCGCGAACGTCTCTCATTGTCATTAGTCCCGCCGTTTGCGCTGAGCATCCATAACGAATTCGTGCGTCTATAAAAAGTACATTTTAATAAGAATGAGTGTGACATGCATGGAACAACTGTAAGGGCACTTACCGGTAATGCGTCGCCCTCGCACTAATCTGCGGCCACCGCAGAGGCGAGCTCAATCAGGGGAATCCCAATCCGCACCGATCCGGAACGGAAGAGCGGGACGCCTGTTCCAACGAGTCTCGCGCCGGAATGAGAATTGGTGCGCGGAAAGCACAGGTTCCGTTGCGTACATGCGAACTGCTATTGGAAATGTTCCAGAATAGCCGCTAAGTTGAGTCCCTCGAACACATTCAGGGGCATTCCATGATCGGATTGGCACGCGCCGGCGTATCGCGTTCGTTTGCGTTGATGATTATCGCGTTGGGGGCACTCCTGGCGGGTTGTGCGAACCATCTACCGCCGCCGCCGCAAGTGCCCGAGAACTCGACCGCCTATCGCATCGGCGCCGGCGACTCCTTGAACATCTTCATCTGGCAGAACCGCGAACTGTCGACCGAAGTGCCGGTCCGGCCCGATGGCAAGATTTCGCTGCCGCTGGTCAACGACATGGTTGCGGCGGGCAAGACGCCTACCGAACTGTCGACCGACATCCAGGAGCAGCTCAAGAAATACGTCAACAACCCGCTGGTCACGGTGATCGTGCATTCGTTCGTCGGGCCGTATTCGCAGCAGGTGCGCGTCGTCGGCGAAGCACAACGGCCGCAATCCTTGGCCTATCGCGATCGCATGACGGTGCTCGACGCCTTGATCGCAGTGGGCGGGCTGACCCCGCTGGCGGCCGGCGATCGCGCCACCTTGGTGCGCACCGTGGCGGGCAAGCAGACCAGCTATGGCCTCAGGCTCGACGATCTCATCAAGGACGGCGACATGTCGGCCAACGCGCCGCTGGCGCCGGGCGACGTCATCATCATTCCGCAAAGCTACTTCTGACGCGGATTTTTGGGGGACGGGGCAAGTGACGATTCTAACGGACACGGCAAACGTGACGGCTCATTCGGCACGAACGACGATTGCGACATGCTGGCTGGCGCTGGCCTGCCTGTTCCCGGCAGCGGCCCAGGACAGTGAAACGCCCTCGGCGGATGTACCGGCCGTCTCGCCTTTGGATGCGGACGCATTCGCGTTGCTGCCGCCGCTGACATGGAACGTCTTCGCCGACCTTGCCGAGGGCTATTCCACCAGCGCCCGCGGCAGCGGCAATGATGATACCTTCAGCCGCGGCAGCATCGGCGGCGCGCTGCATTACGCCCATCCGCGGCTGGGGGCGGACCTGTCATATGCGCTGACCGGGCAGTATTGGGCGAGGTATCACCGCCTCAACAACATCACCCAGCGGCTCAATCTCGCGTCGCATCTGACCGCCATTCCCGAGACGCTGTTCGTCACTGCCAATGCGTTCGCGGCGCCGGCCGATCTCAGTCGCGTCGGCGATCTGTCGGCGGGCGGCGAGCCGCTGTCGCGCTACAATACCCGCGACACCTACGGCTATGTCGTGCAGCCGCAGTTGAGCCTGCGTTTCGAGGATTACATCGTGTCGCGCACCAGCGCGTCGCATGGCGGTGTGTTTTTCGTGCAGCCGTCGACCGACGCGACCGGCACGGTGCCGCCGATCGATCCGGCACGCGACAGCCTGTCGACCTCGATCAGCCAGGAATTTTCCAGCGGCTCGTGGTTCGACCGGCTGAAATGGAGCGCGGTCGGCAGCTATTCGCAGTACTCGCAGACCGTGCGCAGCCAGCACCAGGCCGAAGCCCTCGGCACGCTGAACTATGCGGTGCTGCGCGAACTGAAAGTGTTCGTCGTCGGCGGCTACAGCGATTTCAAGTCGACGACGATTTTGGCGCGCGATGTTTCGGGACCGACCGCGATGGCAGGTGTGACGTACGATCCCAGCCCCAATCTCACCGCCACGGTGGAAGCGGGCTCGCAGCACAATTTCGCCACTTACATGGGCTCGGTGCGCTGGTCGCTGTCGCCGCTGACCCAGTTCATCGCCGATGCCACCGATGGTATCAACACGCCGCAAGGCGACATTCTCGGCCGCCTCAGCGGCATGGGAGCGACCGGCTTCGGCCAATTCGGCGATCTCGGGACTTCGCTCGGCGCCAATCCGGTCGGCGGCTATTCCCCGATCGGGCCGGGCGGGCTTGCGCTCGACAACTCGATCAACCGCAGCCGCTCGGTCAATGCTTCGCTGGTCCACAGCGACGGACGGATGCACTACACCCTGTCGGTGTTCGCTTCCGAGCGCGATCGCCTTGATGTGGCGCCGGGCACGCCGGAGCTGCCGCGCACCTCCGTTTACGGCGTCAGGGCAACAGTGTCGCGCACCTTCAATCCCGATTTCACCGGCAATTTGTCGGCGAGCTATTCGCGCGGCAACGAATTCGGCGGCCGCGACGACATCTATTCCGCCAATCTGCAGCTGAACTATCACCTGTCGCAGCACATCGACCTGTATCTGTCGAACAACGTCGTCCATCGCGATTCCGTCAGCCTCGTCGGCGTGCCGAATACGCCGCTGACGGAAGAGCAGGTACTGATCGGCATCCGCGCCCGCATCTAGGAGTCGCATGACGGACAAAACCACCGCGGTCGAATTCCTTGGCACGGAAACGCGCGTCAACGTGCGCCCGGCCGGCGATGGCGATCGCGAGGCGTGGGATGCGTTCGTGCTTGCCCATCCCGAGGGCAGCTTCTTTCATCGCTTCGCCTGGCGCGACCTGTTGCGCGACGTGTTCGGGCTCAAGCCGCGCTATCTCGTCGCCGAGCGCGATGGCGAGATCGCCGGCGTGCTGCCGCTGGTGCATCAGAACAGCCGGTTGTTCGGCGATGCGTTGCTGTCGGTGCCGTTCGGCGTCGAAGGCGGGCCGATCGGTGACGCCGCCGCCGTCAAGGCGCTCGACTCCGCGGCGCTGGCACTGATGGCCGAAATCCGCGCGCCGTTCGTCGAATACCGCACGCGGATTGCGACGCGCCCTGGCTGGATCGCCAAGAAGGATCTTTACGCCGGTTTCGCGCGGCCGCTCGAACCCGATGACGACGCCAATCTGAAGGCGATCCCGCGCAAGCAACGCGCCGTCGTGCGCAAGGCGATGGCGGGACCGTTGACCGCGGCACCGGAAGCCGGCGTCGAAGCGCTGTATCGCGTTTACGCCGAAAGCGTACGCAATCTCGGCACGCCGGTGTTTCCGAAGCGCTGGTTTTCGGCCTTGCGCGCCGCGTTCGGCAAGGATTGCGACGTGATGGTGATCCGCGACGGCGGCGAGCCGGTCAGCGCGGTGATGAATTTCTATCATCGCGGTACGGTGATGCCGTACTACGGCGGCGGCACGGCGAAGGCGCGCGCGAACGGCGCCAACGATCTTCTCTATTGGGAAACCATGCGCCATGCTGCCCGTCGCGGCTGCACGGCGTTCGATTTCGGCCGCTCGAAAGCGGGCACCGGCGCCTTCGCCTTCAAGAAGAACTGGGGCTTCGAGCCGGCGTGGCTGGAATACGAATATTACCTGTCGCCGGGTTCGGCGTTGCCTGAGAAGAACCCCAGCAACCCGAAATACGCGCTGTTCATTGCGGCGTGGAAAAAGTTGCCGCTGCCGCTGGCGAATCTGCTCGGACCGTTGCTAATCCGCGGGTTGGGCTAACGTCCGCAGGCGGAGCCTCGTCAGCCGCGCCTCGAACCGCCGCCACAGCGTCAGGATGTCGGCCTCGGCTCCCTCCGGCCGCCCGCTCATGTGCCACAGCACCAGCACCGCGCCGATATAGACGGCCGCACCGAGTGCCATATCAAGCACCAGCCGTCCCGCACCGGCGAACGGCAGCACCGTGTTGAGGAGGAAGATCGCCAGTGCCATCGCCGCCGCCGCGCCGCATGGCCGCCACATCGCTTTCAGGTAATCGCGGGCGGGAACGCCGGTTTGGCGCTGGACCGCGAAGATCACCGAAGGGATGAACAGCGCCGATACCACCAGCCGCGTTTCCACGACCGCCATCACGCTGTGGGTCGTCCACGCCACCACGAAGATCACGGCGGTGAAGACCGCGAACCGCGACCACTGAATGCGCGCGCCCACCGCCGGCATGCCTTTGACGTCGAGCAGCGTCGGCGTGCCGGAAAGGATGGCGGCGGTGGCGGCGTTGAGCGCCATCCACACCACCAGCGGCGTCGCGTCGGTCCATTTGGCGCCGAGCACCACCGCGACGAGATCGGTCGCAATCATGGCGACGCCGACGCCGGTCGACAGGCAGATGATCGCCGACCAGCCGAGCATGCGCATGTACAGCCGCTTCAGTTCGACCGGATCCTGGCGGCATCTGCTCATCACCGGGAAGAGGGCGGCGACCATCGGGTTGATCACCTCCTGCGTCGGACTGGCGGCGACGTCCTTCGCCACCGTATAGCGCCCCATCATGGCCGATCCGGCGATGCCGCCGATGGCGATGTTGTCGACCTGGGTCTGCAGATACATCGCCACCGAGCGCGCGAAGGTCCAGATCGAGAAGCCCCAGATTTCGCCGGTGCGGGCGAACGACAGCCGCGGCCGGAACGGGCTCATCACATAGGAGAGGATGGTGCGCGACACTTGTCCGGCAAGAATGCCCGCCACCAGCGCCCAGTAGTTGCGCAAGACGAACGCCAGCACCACCGTCAGCACGAACTGCAACAGCTTGGTGCAGACGTTGTAGACGAAGAAGCGGTCGAAGCGCAGGTCGCGCGAGAAATCGACCGTGCCGATGTTTTCGAGCCCGCCGAGCACGGCGCGCACGGCGAGGCATTGCATCACAGGAATAGCGCGCGGCTCGTGGAAATAGAGTTCGGTGAATGGCGCTGCGATCAGGATGCATACCGCGATGGCGATGCCGATCAGCAACGTGACCGTCCAGGCGCTGTCGTAATGCTCGCGTGTGGGGGCTTCATGGCGGACGATCGCCGCCGATTGGCCGGTGAGATTCAGCATCTCGAACAGCCCAACCAGAATCATCGCAACGGCCACGATGCCGAAGTCCTGCGGGCTCAACAGGCGGGCCAGAATGATGGTGCTGATAACGCCAATCAGGCGCATTGCCCAGCGTAAGCTAACCATCCAGATGGAGCCGCGCAGCAGGTGCGATCCCATTCCCTTGGGGCTGGTGGGCCGGGTGTTCATGGCGCTTCCAATCCTTAGCGCCTAAGGCGGCGACGACCGCTACCCGCAGCGGCGCGCAGCCTCGCGAACGATTTCGCGCGCGGCCTATAAACGTCTGCACCGAGTGTCAAATTCGTAACAGCGGTCGAGACAAAGATGGGCGACGCGGGTGACGGATTTGTTGGGTAACGATACGGCCGCCGAGCAAACTCCGAAGTTTTCCGTATGGAACAGAGGCGCATTTCGATCTCTTCCGCGGCGGCGCACAAGGCTGCGCGCCTTGAGGCTCTTCTGTAACTAGTATAAGGATCGTTCGCGCTTTGCTACCGAATTGGCGCTCCCATTCGGAGCGGTGGAGCGTACTGCGGCAAACGGAACACAAGGAACGAAATGCAGAGCTGGAAGCTTCAGCTGCTCGGCCTCCTGGGGGGCGGTTGGCAGTTCCGCTGGGTGGGGCTGGGCATCGCTTGGCTCGTGTGCTTGGCCGGCTGGATCAGCGTGGCGCTGATCCCTGACGCCTTCCAATCGTCAGCCAAGGTCTATATCGACACCGACACGCTGATGCGCCCGCTTTTGCGCGGCATCGTGGTGTCGACCGATACCCAGCAGCAGATCGACGTCATGCTGCGCACCCTGCTCACCGCGCCCAACATGGAGCGGGTGGTGCGTGCCACCAATCCGAAATCGGCCGACTGGAGCGTCCCGAAGATGCAGGACGCCGTTGCGCAGCTTACGGACAACGTCAAGCTCAAGGCGCTCGGCACCAAGAACCTCTATCAGATCGGCTTCACCGATCCCAATCCCGCTTATGCCCAGTCGGTGGCGCAGACGCTGCTGTCGGTGATGGTGGATTCGAATGTCGGCGACCAGCGTCGGGAATCCGACGATGCGCGCCAGTTCCTCGATCAGCAGATCACCGCCTATGAAAAGAAGATCCAGGACGCCGACAAGCGCAAGGCCGATTTTCGCGCCTCCCATCTCGACGTCTTCTTCGGCGGCAACGACATCGACGAAGCCAAGGGTGACATCGTCAAGGCGCAACAGACCGTCGACGAGGTTTCGGCGCGGCGCAATTCCTTGCGCGCCCAGCTCGGCGCGACGCCGGCGACACTCGACATCAACGGCCCCGCGCCGATCCAGGTCGGCGGTGCCGGCACCATCGAGAACAAGCGCCAGGCGCTCGGTCAGGCCCGCGCCAAGCTCGACGAATTGCGCTCCCGCTTCACCGAGGACTATCCCGACGTGGTGGCGCAGAAGCAGCTCGTCGACCGGCTGAAGAAGCAGATCGCCGAGAAGGGCAACTCCGACGAGGAATCCGGTCTGCAGTCGGTCGCCAACCCGGCTTATCTGATGCTGCGTACCAAGCTCGCCGACGAAGAGGTCAATCTCGCGGTGGCCCGCGACCGGGTGACCGAGGCGCAGAAGCGGCTCGACGAGGCCGGCAAAAACGTCGGCGCGTCGATCGCGATCCGGCGCCAGTATGAAAACCTCGACCGCGATTATCAGGCGCTGAAGAAGAACTACGAGGCGCTGGTGGAGCGGCGCGAGTCCGCCAACATTTCGCAGGCGGCGGGCGATCAGCAATCGAGCATGGTGTTCCGCGTCATCGAACCGCCGACGCTGGCGAACCGTCCGGCTTCGCCCAATCGCATCGTGCTCAATCTGCTGGTGCTGCTCGGCGGCTTCGGCATCGGGCTGGCGTCGGCGATGGCGCTCGGCGCGGTGTCGGGGCGCTTCCTCACCATGGAGCAGCTCGGACAGGCGTTCGCGCTGCCGGTGCTGGGGGCGGTCACCATCGCGCGCACCGCTGCCGACATGGTGCGCATGCGCCGCTCGGCATCGTTCTTCGCCGCCGGGGCGGGCGCATTGGTGGGCGGCTATCTGATCGTCCTCGTGTTCTTCCACACCAACGTGTCATCGATCGGCGGGAGCCTATTATGAACGAACCGACGCCGCGTCTGAATCTGATTCAGCGGGCGATGCGGCAGGCCAAGCCGCCCGCCACCGATGGCGAGTATCGCCACGAGCCCGCCATCGATCCGCTCGATCCGGTGATGGAAGCCCCGCACGTTCGCGTGCCCGAACCCGAGCCCGTCAAGGCGCCCGAAATCGCGCGCGCCGAACCGCGGCCGATCAACGGCTCTGTCAACGGCGTGCATGCGACGCCTCCGCATCCGGTCGAACCGGCGCTGCGTCTCAACATGGGCCGCCTGCGCGAGGGCCGCATGGTGACGCCCGACAATCGCGCCTCGGTGACCTACAACGAATTCCGGTCGATCAAGCGCAAGCTCTTGCCCTTGACGCGTGATCCGGAAACCCACGCCACCACCAAGAACATCGTGATGATCACCTCGGCGCTGGCCGGCGAGGGCAAGACCTATACGGCGATGAATCTCGCCATCTGCCTTGCCGCCGAGCGCAATCTCGACGTCATCCTGGTAGACGGCGACGTAGTGCGTGCTTCGATTGCGCAGTATTTCGAAGGCGCGCCGGCGGAAGGCCTGCTCGATCTTCTCACCGGGCGGCGCCAGCAGATCGACGAAGTGCTGACGCGCTGCGCCGACGTGCCCAACCTGCATGTGCTGTTTGCCGGCCGTCGCGACGACACCTCGCCCGAACTGCTCGCCTCCCATCGCATGGCCGATGTGTGCCAGGCGCTGTCGCGGCGCTTCCGGGAGAGCGTGGTGGTGATCGATGCGCCGCCGGTCTTGGCTGCTGCCGAGCCCGCCGCGCTCGCCATGCATGTCCATCACCTGTTGATGGTGGTGGCGGCGGGGCAATCGGCGCGCCATCACGTCGAAGAAGCGCTGGCGGGCGTGGCGGCGTGTCCGTCGCTCAATCTCGTCTTCAACAAATCGCCCGAGTGGCAGCGCTCGACGCCCTATTCCTATTACTACGGCTACGGAGAAAAAACCGGCTGACGACGATGTATACCGAGTTCTACGGCCTCAAAGTCGAACCGTTCCTGCTGACGCCGGACCATCGCTTCTATTTCGAAAGCCAGGTCCACGAGCAGGCGATGGCGCATCTGATGTATGGGCTTTCGCGCGGCGAGGGCTTCATCGTCATCACCGGCGAGGTCGGTGCCGGCAAGACCACGATCGTGCAGCATTTGTGCGCCACCGTCGATCGCAACGAGGTCGTCGCCGCCCATGTCGTCACCACGCTGCTGTCCGGCGCCGAGCTGCTGCGCATGGTGTGTTCCGCCTTCAAGATGCGCGACGTGCCGGAAAAGAAGGACGGTGTGCTCCTCTGCCTGCAGGACTATTTCGAATCCCTGCAGCGCGCCGGCCGCAAGGCGCTGCTGGTCGTCGATGAGGCCCAGAATCTGTCGGCGTCGGCGCTGGAAGAATTGCGCATGCTGTCGAATTTCCAGGTCGGGGCCTCGGCGCCGTGCCAGATCTTCCTCGTCGGTCAGCCGCAGTTTCGCGAGACGCTGTCCAATCCCAATCTCGAACAGCTGCGCCAGCGCGTCATCGCGTCGTATCATTTGGGGCCGATGAGCCACGACGAGGTTTCGCAATATCTGGCGCATCGTTTGAGACATGCCGGTTGGAGCGGCGACCCCGATTTCGACGAGGGCGCGGTGGAAGCGATCTATGCCGCGACCGGGGGCGTGCCGCGCCAGATCAACACGCTGTGTTCGCGCCTGCTGCTGCTCGGTTTCCTCGACAACATGCATGCCTTCACCGCCGGCGATGTCGAACGCGTCGCCGCCGATCTGCGCGAGGAATACGGCGGGCGCTCGCTGCAGCCGGTCGCGAACGGCAACATGGATGAGACCTATCTCACGCGCATGGACAAGCAGCATCTGGCCGAGCGCGTCGATACCTTGGAAACCCGCGTCAATCATCAGGAGCAATCGCTGCGCCGGCTGGCGGTGGGGCTGGCCGACATGATCGATCCCGTCCGCCCGGTCCGCGGGTGAGGCCATGGACTGCGGTGTCCTCGAACGCGCCGATCCCGACAGCATCATTGCTTCCTGGCGCGCCCATCCGGCGGCGGATACGGGCGCGACGCAGAATGCGCTCACCGTCGATGTCGAAGACTGGTTTCAGGTGGAAGCGTTCGCCGGCGTTATTGACCCCGCCTCGTGGCCGTCACGCGAATGCCGCATTGAGGCCAACGTGCATCGCATCCTCGATTTGTTCGACGCGGCGGGCGTTCGCGGCACCTTCTTCACGCTGGCCTGGATCGCCGAGCGCTATCCGCGGCTGGTGCGCGCCATCGTCAAGCGCGGCCACGAGCTCGCCTCGCATGGTTCCGAGCACCGCCGCGTCGATCGCCAGTCGGCGGCCGAGTTTTTCGCCGACATCGATCACGCGCGCCATGTGCTGGAAGACATTGCCGGCGCTGCAGTGAAGGGCTATCGCGCCCCGAGTTTTTCGCTGACCCGCAACAGCCTGTGGGCGCATGAAACCCTGGCGCGCGCCGGTTATCGCTATTCCTCGAGCGTCAATCCGATCACGCATGACACCTATGGCATTCCCGAGGCGCCGCGGTTTGCATTTCATCCCTTCGACGGCTTTCTCGAAATTCCGGTGAGTTCGGTGCGGGCCCTGGGGCGCAACTGGCCGTGCGGCGGCGGCGGCTATTTCCGCCTGTTGCCCTATGCCATCAGCCGCGCCTCGCTCCAAACCGTGGCGCGCCGCGACCGGCGGCCGTTCGTATTCTATTTCCATCCCTGGGAGATCGATCCCGCCCAGCCGCGCGTGACCGTGGCGCCGTTAAAATCGCGCCTGCGCCATTACGTCAATCTCGGCGCGATGGAGCACAAGATCGTCCGCTTGCTGAAGGATTTCCGCTGGGGGCGGATGGACGAGATTTTCCTCCGGGCGTCGGCGCCATGAATGTGCTGTTCCTCTGCCACCGCATTCCATTCCCGCCCGACAAAGGCGAGAAAATCCGCGCCTTTCACATATTGAAGCATCTGGCCCAGCGCCACACCGTGCATCTGGCCGCCTTCGTTGACGATCCCGCCGATCTTGGGCATCGCGAAGCGCTGCGCCCATTCGTCAAAGGCGAGATGGCGCTGCTGCCGCTGTCGCGCACGGTGGCACGAGCCCGCATGGCTTTCGCGCTTGTTGCCGGCGCCCCGCTGACGACATCCTACTTCGCCTCGGCGGCGCTGGAACGCTGGATTGGTGCAGTATTGGCGCGCGGCATCGACCGGACCGTTGTCTTCAGCTCGGCGATGGCGCCGTTCCTGATGCGGAGCGGATTCGATCCGGCCAAGGTCGTTCTCGACATGGTCGATGTCGATTCCGACAAGTGGCGGCAATACGCGTCCACTGCGCGCGGCCCCAAGAAATGGATTTACGCCCGCGAGGCTTCGGCGTTGTTCGCGCTGGAGCAGCGGGCGGCGTCGGCGTTCGGCGCGACGGTGCTGGTGTCGCCGTTCGAAGCGCGCACCTTCGCCGAGTTGGTGCCCGAGGTGCGCAATCGCATCCACAGCGTTGCCAACGGGGTCGATCTTGCGCCCACGGGACCGCTGGCCAATCCCTATCCGGCGGACGAAATCCCGCTGGCGATGGTCGGCACCATGGATTACTGGCCGAATGTAGAGGGCGCGATCTGGTTCGCGGACACCGTCTTGCCGCGCGTGCGCCAAGCGCTGCCACAAGCCCGTTTCTATGTCGTCGGTGCCAAGCCGGCCGCCGCGTTGCGCGTGCCCCGTGACGGGGTGATCGTGACCGGCAAGGTCGCCGACGTTCGCCCCTATGTCGCGCACGCGGCCGCCGTGGTGGCACCGCTGCGTCTGGCGCGGGGCGTGCAGAACAAGGTGCTCGAGGGTCTGGCGCTGCAGCGCCCGGTGGTGGCGACGAACGCGGCGAGCCGCGGTTTGGCGGTCGTGCCCGGGCGCGATCTGTGGGTCGCCGATCGTCCCGAGGCGTTCGCGAGCGCGGTCATTGCTGCGGCCACCGGTCCCGACAGCGCCCGCATCGCCGCCAACGGCCGCGCCCTGGTCGAACGCGAATACGATTGGGATGCCACGTTGCGCTCGCTCGACCGCCTGCTGGAAACCGCACCGCATCACGCCGACACCGTGCGGCTGGAGGCATCATGAGCAGCGCCACGCGGCCACAGACTCTCAGCCTGCCGACATGGACCGTGCATCTGGCGGTGCTCGGCGGATTGCTTGCGGTGCTCGGCGGGCTTTACGCGCGCACCATCGCCGCGGCCGTCACGGTGTGGTGGGTGTCGCCGACGTTTTCGCATTGTTTCCTCATCATTCCGGTGTCGGCCTATCTGATCTGGGGCAGCCGCAAAGAGCTTGCAGCGCTGACGCCGACGGCCTTCCCCAAAGCGCTGTGGCTGATGCTGCCGGTGGCGGCGGCGGCATTCGTCGGTGCGCTCGCCTCCATCAATGAAGTGGAGCAACTGGCGCTGGTCGCGTTCGCGCAAGTGCTGGCGCTGGCGGTGCTCGGCCCGGCGGTCTATCGCGTCATCCTGTTTCCGGCGCTGTTCCTGTTTTTCCTGGTGCCGATGGGCGGGTATCTGATCGGCCCGCTGCAGCACTTTACGACCTGGTTCATCGATCATGGCCTGACGCTGCTCGGCATCCTGCATTTCACCGAAGGCAACATGGTGGAACTGGCCAATGGCACCTTCCAGGTCGCCGAGGCGTGCGCAGGCTTGCGGTTTCTGATCGCCACCGTCGCGGTCGGCGCCCTGTTCGCCTACATGAGCTATCGCAGGTGGAACAAGATCGCCCTGTTCATGCTGGCGTGCGTGATCGTGCCGATCCTCGGCAACGGCCTTCGTGCGCTGGGCATCGTGCTGCTGGCGCATTTTTCCGACAACAGGGTCGCCGTCGGTGCCGATCATCTCGTTTATGGCTGGGGCTTTTCGGTCGCCATCCTGGCGGCGCTGATGTGGGTGGGCGCGAAATTTTCCGACGACATCAGGCCGGCGGCGCCGCCCGCGATGCCGGCCACTGCGCCGCGCCCGCAGTTGTTGCCGCTGACCGTGCTGCTCGGCCTCATCGCCATTGCCGCGGTGCCGGCGTTCGCGGCGTGGCAATCGGGACGCGCGCGCGCCGTCGATGCGGAGGCCTTCGCTTCGCCGCCGACGTTGCCCGGTTTCACGACCGCGGCGGTATCGCACGACTGGGCTCCGGGATTTCAGGCGCCCGATGCCATGCTGGCGTTCGCGCTGCGCCGCGACGGCGCGCCGGTGGATGTGTTCGTCGATTACTACGACCGCGCCGGTGGCAACCTGATCTCGTCGGCCAACAAGTTCTGGGATGAAGAGGCGTGGCATCCGATCAGCGAAACCAATGCGGCGGCAAAAATCGGCGCTGAGCCGGTTTCCTTCCGCGAATTGCAGATCGGCTCGGCCGGCGGCACGCGGCTGGTGTGGTGGACGTACGTCAGCAATGGCGCCTTCACCCAAAGCGGCCTCACCGTCAAACTTGATCGCGTCACGGCGGCGCTCATCGGCGGGCGCGGGGCGGCGCTGCTGGCGCTGTCGACGCCGATCGATGGTGAACCCGAAGCGGCGCGGGCGCGTTTGCGCCAAGCGGCGGCAGCGCTTTCCCCGATCAAGGACCGCCTCGCCAGGATGGAGTAAAGCATGTGCGGCATCAGCGGGTGGTTTGACGCGGGCGGGCTGAGGGCTCCCGACCGGCTGGTGGCCAAGGCGATGAACGACGCCATCGCCCATCGCGGTCCCGACGGGGAAGGTTTTCATTTCGAGCCCGGCATCGCGCTCGGCCACCGCCGGCTGGCGATCATCGATCTGGCGACCGGCGAGCAGCCGATGTTCACGGAAGGCAATCGCATCGCCATCGTCTTCAACGGCGAGATTTTCAATTACCGCGACCTCAGGCGCGTGCTCGAGCGGCGCGGCCATCTGTTCCGCACCCGCTCCGACACCGAAGTGATCCTGCGCGGCTGGGTCGAGTGGGGCAGCGACGTCGTCGACCAGATTCACGGCCAGTTCGCGTTCGCGCTATGGGACCGCAGCGAGCAGACGCTGTTCCTGGCCCGCGACCGTCTCGGCGAGAAGCCGCTTTATTATGCCATGCTGCCCGATAGGACCTTGCTGTTCGGTTCGGAACTGAAGGCGCTGATGGCGAGCCCGTCGCTGCCGCGCACCATCGATCCGCAGGCGGTGGAGGATTTTTTCGCCTTCGGCTACATCACCGATCCGCGCACGATCTATACCGGCGTCAAGAAACTCGGTGCCGGCCAGACGCTGCTGCTGCAGCGCGGCCAATCGCCGAAAATTCGCACCTATTGGGAGCCGCGGCCGGCCGGTATCGGCGAACAGAATCTCGATCGCGCCGCCTCGGCGTTGCGCGACCGGCTGTCGGGGGCGGTGCGCTCGCAACTTGTTGCCGACGTGCCGGTTGGGGCGTTCCTCTCCGGCGGCGTCGATTCCAGCGCCGTCACGGCCCTGATGGCCGAAGCGGTGCCGCACGCGCTGTCGTGCTTCACCATCGGTTTCGACGATCCCAAATTCGACGAGCGCCGCTACGCCGAGGAAGTCGCCAGCCGCTACGAAGCCCGCCATCATGTGGAGGTCGTGTCGCCCGACGACATGGACACGGTGGACGCGCTGCCCGGCATTTTCGACGAGCCATTCGGCGATTCCTCGGCGCTGCCGACGTTCCGCCTGGCGCGGCTGGCGCGCCGCCATGTCACGGTGGCGCTGTCGGGCGATGGCGGCGACGAGTTGTTCGCGGGCTACCGCCGCTATCTTTTCCACGGCCGCGAAGAGGCGATGCGCGGGATGTTGCCGTCGGGCGTGCGCCGCTCGCTGTTCGGCACCCTTGGCCGGCTCTATCCGCAGCTCGACTGGGCGCCGCGGTTCATGCGGGCGCGCCAGACCTTCCGCGAACTGGCGGTGTCGGCGGCGGAAGGCTATTTCCACAACGTCGCGGTGCTCTCCGACGAACAGCGGGCGGCGCTGTTCTCGCCCGATCTCGCCCGCGCCATTTCCGGCTACCGCGCCGCCGACGTCATCGCCGCCCACATGGCCAACGCCCCGACCGACGATCCGGTCGGCGCCGCGCAATATGTCGATCTTAAGACCTGGCTGGTCGGCGACATCCTGACCAAGGTCGATCGCACCGCGATGGCGAACAGCCTGGAAGTGCGCGTGCCGATGCTTGATCCGACCTTCGTCGAATGGGCGATGGGGTTGCCGCGGTCGCTGAAGCTGGCAGGCGGCGAGGGCAAGCTGGTGCTGAAGCGGGCGCTGGAGCCGCTGGTGCCGAACGATCTGCTCTATCGCAAGAAGCAGGGCTTCTCGGTACCGCTGGCAAAGTGGTTCCGTGGGCCGTTCGGTCAGGGGTTCGCCGGCAAACTCGGTCGCGGCACGTTGCTGGCCGAGCATTTTGACATGACGACCGTGCACCGGCTGGTGGACGCCCATCGCCAAGGCTGGTCGGACAACAGCCGCACCTTATGGCTGCTGTGGATGTTCAACGGCTTCCTGGAACGCCACGGCCGCAGCGCCCGGCTGCCCGAAACCGCGGCGTAGTTTGGGATTCTTAAAAGCACTCTACTAAGACGTGTGATAATTGCGCCATTACACGCGTAAATTTAATTTTCCAGACACCGTTAACATTGACGTTTTCCCTAAGGAAGGGAACTCTGGTCCATCGCACCCGTAAAAGTTGGGTGGTTCTTTCAGCATGCCTCCCAAATTTGTGGTGCATCTCGGCGGCCGCAATGCGGCCTCGGTATTTGGCTGGGGGGTCCTTATGGCGCAATTCTCACATGTCTCGAAATCCATGCTGCGGTCGAGCACGGCGGCGTTGGCGCTTGCAGCCGGATGTCTTGCGTTTTCACCGTCGCATGCGATCGTCGGCAACGATAACTACACGCCGGCCCAGCTGGTCGACACCACGCCCGTGACCGGCATCGGTCAGATGGTCATTGATGAGCAGAACGGCTTCGTCGGCCTCTGCACTGCCACGCTGATCAACCCGCGCACGGTGATTTTCGCATCGCATTGCGTCAACGAGGGCGATACCACGTTCGTGCCGGGATCGGCCTACGGCGCCGCCAACGACGGAATACCGATCGCCTTCTTCTTTAATGCCAACAATAACGCTTCGGGCAACTCCGCTATCGCGCACTGGCTGTATGGCGTGAACGGCAATGGGGTCTACCAGACCCGCACCAGCGAATACGCCTACAACTCGAATTACGTGGTCTACAACACGCAGAGCACGCAGCTTGGCCTCGGCGGCAACTTCCTGCAGGCCGATATCGCGATGGCGGCGCTCGATACGCCCGCGACCAACCTGCCGACGTGGACGCTGCTGTTCTCGCCGCTGACGCAGCCGACGCACGCCACGATCGCCGGCTACGGCGCCAACGGCACCGGCACGGACGGCTCGGTCAACGGCATCGATTTCCGCCGGCGGGTGGCTGAGAACACCCTCAGCCTCCTCGGTTCCCTGGACGATGTCGATTCATCCCTGTTCGGTTCACCCGACGGACTGCCGCAGAATTTGTACCAGATCGATTTCAACGACCCGAAATACGGAACCGCAGCCGCCAACCAGTACGACTTCAACATCTTCCACGATGCAGCCCTGCTGAAGGAAGCCATCACCGCAGGCGGCGATTCCGGCGGTCCGCTGATCGTCGACCAGATGTTCTCGACCCAGGTCATCGCGGCCGTGCTGTCGGGCGGTACGCGCTATTTCAACAGTCAGCCTTCGGCCAGTTACGGCACCACGTCGTTCTACCAGCCGCTTTATCTGTATTGGGATTGGATCGTCGCCAACAATCCCTACAAGTACGTCTCGGCGAAGGCGGGCGACGGCAGCTGGACCGATCCGAGCCATTGGGTGATGGATCTCGATCCCAATTACGTCACCATTTCTGCCAACGGAACGCTGGTGAATGCGCTGCCGACGACGCCGGCACAAGGCCTGCCGGATATCGACGGAGTCAACACGCCGAAGTTCGGGCAGGTCTGCTATTTGAATGATTGCTTCGACATCGGCACCAACACGCCCATCACATATTCCGGCATGGGTTCGGCTCCGGACTCCGCGATTTCGGCGGATACTTCAGCAACCGCTCCTTTGACCGATCTGGTCAAGACGTGGTTTGCCACGGGAGGAGGCTCGCCCAACGCGAATCCCGCGACTCTTCCGGCACCAACGCCGGCGAACGGTTTGCCCGGCTCGACCAATTTCGTTCCCGATGATAACGACGGTGATCCTGTCGCCGGCACTCCGGCGCGGTATTACGACGTGACGCTGTCGGCGGATGGTACGACGACGCTCGCCAACGCCCAAATCATAATCGACAGGTTGACCATCAACGGCGCCAAGACGGGGCTGACCGTCGCATCGTCGGGCGCCCTGGGTGTGTGGATCGATGCCACCATGTACGCCGGCAATCTGCGGGTCGACGGCATGCTGGTCAGCAACGGCGATCTGGCGCTGATGGGCGGCGTCCTGTCGGGCACCGGCATCGTGGTGGCGCCCTACACGACGGCGATTCTGGGTGCCATCGCGCCGGGAACGATCGGAACAACCGGTACGCTTTCGATCTTCGGCAACGTGGTGCTGTCAAGCCATGCGGGGCTGCTGATCGATCTGGGTGCCACCGACAATGACAGACTGGATGTCTACCAGGGCACACTTTCGCTCGGTGGCACGCTGCTCTTGAATCCGGTCAGTGGCTTTAAGCCAAAATGGCATCAGGCATTGGTCGTCGCCACCGCCGACGTTATCAGCGGCAGCTTCGCCTCGGTGCCCGATCCTTTTGCAGGCGTATTGTACCCGGCGGTCTCGAAGCTGACGGCGAACGGCTACGACTCGGAAGTGGTAACTATCGAGGCGGCGTCATTCGGGACCGTACTGACCAATCCGAGCAATGATCAGCGCTCCATCGGCTGGCTTTTGGACGGCGACCGGGCCGGCTCTTACACCGCCATGGCCCCCCTTTACGACGGCATCGACATGCTGTCCGACGGGCCGTTAGGCAGTGCCTTCAATCAACTGGTACCCGACGCGGCGCGCTCCATTCCACAGGTGTCGCTCCTGCTCGCCGATGCTCAGACATCGTTCATGTGGCAGTACCTCGGCGCGATGAGCCCGTCCGAAGACAGCAAAGTCGCCATCCAGACCGGTGCCCTGAAACTGGCGCAGAATTTCAATGTCGGTTCGTATGAAATGCGTGGCTTGCTGGCCAATCTCGGCTCAACAGGGCAGTGCGGCGCCGGTATCGTCTGCGCCACCGACGGGAGTTCGGGTGGTGGTGCGGGCGCCGTGGACCTGCCGAAGGGCGTCGGAGCGTTCCTCTCCGGCCAAAGAATCGAGGGCAACGTCAACCTTGGCGGCTCCGGGGGCAAGGCCGATGTCGACGGCTATCTGATCGTGGTTGGAGCCGACCTCGCGATCAGGAATACCGTCCGGCTCGGTCTGTCGTTTGGCTTTGGCGAGGCTGATGCCACGCTGCGCACCCAGCCGGCCCACACCAAGACGAGCGCCAAGCAATGGCTCGCTTACGGCATGTACTTGGACGAGAACGGTTATTTCCTCGACGGGTACGCTGGTGTCGGCTTGGACGCGGTCCACACCAGCCGTCAGGTTTCGCTCGGCGGCACCGCTTTCCAGTTGGACGGGCGCACCAGCGGGTTGACGCCGCTGTTCGGTATCCAGGCGGGCAAGGTGTTTACCGACGTGATGGGCGGCACGTTCAAGCCGGCAATCGGGCTCCAGTATGGCATCACGCATATCAGCCATTACGCGGAAACCGGTGGTGCACCGGCGTTGATGTTCAACGACTACAGCCGGGAGAACGCCGCCGTGCGCATCGGTTTTGACTCCGATTGGGCAGTGGACGTCGGCGGCATCGTGGTGAAGCCGCAGGTACACGCGTTCTTGGTCGGCAAGATCGATTCCAACGACGCCAATGTGACGACGGCGTTTGCGGCGGCTCCGGGTATGACGGCGCAGTTCGATATCGCGGGTGATTCGTCGGTGTGGGCGGACATCGGTCTGAAGATCGAGACGGCAATCTGCGACAACGCGGCACTCGCGGTGACCTTCAACGCCAATCCCGGCAATGCGGGCGGGACCTATACCTCGGTGGGCGGCTCGCTGCGGATCAAATTCTGAGCAATTGGATCAGCTTGACGATGGGCCCGAGAACGACATCCTCGGGCCCATTTTGCGGAAAATACCCGCGATTTCAAAACGTTGGCTGTTACGATCCCTGCGGTCTCGTGGCCTCGCCACGGAGCGGGCGGGTTGTCACGGCGTGTCCCCGTTTGTTCGCGTTGAAGGTTGGGTTTATGACTGCCCGGACTGCAATTCGCGCGCAACACAGGTGTCAATTTGAAGATCAAACTGCACAAGAACGACCTGCCGGATGGCCTCGATCTCGGCCCGGTGGTGGCAATCGATACCGAGACCCTTGGCCTCAACCCGATCCGCGATCGGCTATGCCTCGCGCAGATGTCGTCGGGCGATGGCATCTGCCACGCGGTGCAGTTCGAGCTTGGCACCTATAACGCGCCCAACCTGACGCGCATGCTGGCCGATCCGAACACGCTGAAGCTGTTCCACTACGGCCGTTTCGACATCGGCATGTTCCGGCAGGCGCTGGGCGTGGTGACGGCGCCCGTCTACTGCACCAAGATCGCCTCCAAGCTGGTGCGCACCTACACCGACAAGCACGGCCTCAAGGATCTGGTGCGCGAGCTGCTCGGCGTCGATCTCAACAAGGAGCAGCAGAGTTCCGACTGGGGCGCTCCGGAGTTGACGGTGCGGCAGCTCGCCTATGCCGCCAACGATGTCGCGTTCTTGCACCGGTTGCGCGAGGTGCTCGACACCATGCTGGCGCGAGAGGGTCGCACCGCGCTGGCCCAATCGTGCTTTGACTTCCTACCGACCCGGGTGGAACTCGACCTGGCGGGCTGGCCGGAGGTCGATATTTTCGCCCACTGAAACAAATTTAAGTTTGCGGTTCAGATATTTACTGCGATGGAAGAAGCCGCCTTGAACCGAGCCTTGGATTTGGCCACATTTGGCATGAATTTCGCTTAGCGGTCGCCCCTCGGCGGTCGCGACAAAGACAAAGGGCCTCCCGGCCGTGCCGGAGGCCGTCATGGGTGTTGCATGGGGTCCGTCGTCATCAACGAGGGTGTGCCGGCTGAAGGCGATCTGGCTGTCGCTCGCCGGGTGATCGAGTCCGCCGGCGAGGCGGTGCATCTGTTGGCCGACAGTTTGGGGCCGGAATTCACCAAGGCCGTCGACATCCTGCTGGCCGCGACCGGGCGGGTCATCGTCAGCGGCATCGGCAAGTCGGGCCACATCGCCCGCAAGATCGCCGCCACCATGGCCTCCACCGGCACGCCGGCGCATTTCGTCCACCCGTCTGAGGCGAGCCACGGCGATCTCGGCGAAATCACCCTGGGCGACGCGCTGCTGATCCTGTCGTGGCGCGGCGAAACCAGCGAACTGTCCGACCTCATTGTTTACGCCAAGCGCTTCCGCATTCCGCTGATCGGCATGGCCTGGAACCCGGACTCGACGCTGTTGAAGGCCGCCGACGTGGCGTTGAAGCTGCCGCATGTGCGCGAGGCCTGTCCGCACGGGCTGGCGCCGACCACCTCCACCACGCTGATGATCGTGCTCGGCGATGCCCTCGCCATGGCGATGATGCAGCGGCGTGATTTCTCGATGGACGCCTATCGCAATCTGCACCCCGGCGGTTCGCTCGGGCGGGCGCTCATCCGGGTGCAGGATCTGATGCACGGCGCCGCCGACCTGCCGCTGGCGCCCGAAAGCGTGCCGCTGCGCGAAGCGATTGCGGTGATGGAGAAGCACAATTTCGGCTGCGTCGCGCTGACCGGGGCGGGCGGCGAGATGACCGGCATCATCACCGATGGCGATTTGCGCCGCCGCTTCGACCAGAACCTCACCGACGCCAAGGCCGGCGACGTGATGACCAGGGACCCCAAGGTGGTGCGCAGCGATCAGCTTGCCGCCGAGGCGCTGGCCTTGATGAACGACAAGAAGATCACCCAGCTTTTCGTGCTCGATCCCAAGGCCAAGTCCAAAACGCCGGTCGGCATCCTGCACATCCACGACCTCTTGAAGGCGGGGCTCAGATGACCAGGCGCGAGCAGAGCCGCAGCGCCGTCGCCCAGGAGATGCCGCCGCCGCCGGCCGTCGCCGCGCGCGACTGGTCGGCGCGCCAGCGCCTCAGGGCCGGCGATGCGCTGCGCTACTCGCGCTTCGTCAGCGTGATGAAGAAGATCCTGCCGATCGGCGCCATCGTGCTGATGGCCTCGGTAGTGGCCTATTCGGTGATGCCGCGCCACAACGACAAATACCTGACCGCGACGCAGAGCGGCAATCTCGCGCGCGATCTGACGATGACCAAGACCAGCTTCACCGGCACCGACGAGAAGGGCAATCCCTTCAAGGTCACGGCGTCCGAGGTGATCCAGGACCCGAAGTCGAAGAACATGCGCGCCGAGCTCAAGCAGATCGACGCCGACATGCAGTTCGAGGGCAAGAGCTGGGTCAATGCCACCGCCGGCCACGGGTTCATCGACGGCGACAGCGGCATCCTGAAGCTCGACGGCGGCATCGCGGTGTTCACCGACAACGGCTACGAGATGCACACCAAGAGCGCCACCGCCCTGATCAAGGCGAACGTCCTGGAAGGCTTCGAAGGCGTCACGGGGCACGGCCCCACCGGGGAATTCAGCGCCGACCGCTTCCATTTCGACCGGGCCAACAAACAAGTGAAATTATCGGGTCATGTTCACATGATCCTGTATCCGCAGAAGGCGAAGAAACGATGAGGGGACTAGTCGCGATTTTGCTGGCGGGCACCGTCGTGGTCGGTGCCGGTCTGGCCGAGCAGAATTCGGTCACCAAGGGGATGGACAATCCCAATGCACCGATCGATCTGTCGGCCAACGACATGTTCGCCGACCAGAACACCGGCATGGTGGTCTACACCGGCAATGTCATCGTCCATCAGGGCGACATGAAACTTCGGGCCGACAAGATGCGGGCCAAGCTGGTCGGCAACAATCCGACCCATATCTATGCCGACGGGCGGGTGGTGATCGATGCGCCGTCCGGGATCGCCACCGGCGACAACGCCGTCTACGAGGTTACGCCGCGGCTGATCACCATGACCGGCAACGTCGTCCTCACCAAGGACAAGAACGTGCTGCGCGGCCACAAGCTGGTGGTCAACCTGATCAATGGTCAGGCGACGCTTGACGGCGGTCAGGGCAAGGGCGGCAGAGTGCAGGCTTTGTTTACCCCAAAGAGCAGTGACGGCACGCAGAATCCGTAGGTTTCACAATTCCTTAAGCACGAACAGGCACAGTTCTCGCATGGACCCAACAGATACCACCGCAACCGATGGCCAACGCCCCCGCGTGATCGAGGGTGGCAAAGGTCTGGTCGCGACCCGGATTGCCAAGGCCTACAATCAACGTCCCGTCGTGCGCTCGGTGAGCGTGTCGGTGAAGCGGGGCGAGGTGGTGGGCCTGCTCGGTCCCAACGGAGCCGGCAAGACGACCTGCTTCTACATGATCACCGGTCTGATCCCGGTCGACGCCGGCACCATCGAGGTCGACGGCTATGACGTGACGCGGCTGCCGATGTATCGGCGCTCCCGTCTCGGCATCGGCTACCTGCCGCAGGAAGCCTCGATCTTCCGCGGCCTGACGGCGGAAGAGAACATCCGCGCCACCGCCGAACTGGTCGAGCCGGAGCCGGGGCTGCTGGAGGCCGCAGTGGAAGAACTGCTGGCCGAATTCGGCGTCACCCATGTCCGCAACACCCCTTCGATCGCGCTTTCGGGCGGCGAGCGCCGTCGCGTCGAAATCGCCCGGGCGCTGGCGACCCATCCGTCCTACATCCTGCTCGACGAGCCGCTGGCCGGCATCGACCCGATCGCGGTTGGCGAAATCCGCACCCTGGTGAAGCACCTGAAGGATCGCGGCGTTGGCGTCCTGATCACCGACCATAATGTCCGCGACGCCCTCGACATCATCGATCGCGCCTACATCCTGCATGACGGCGTCGTGCTGAAGGAAGGCTCGCCCGGCGACATCGTCGAAGACCGCGACGTCCGGCGCGTCTACCTGGGGGAACGGTTCTCGCTATGAGGCCAGTCGGACCCGCGTTGCGCGAGGAGGGGACCTAGATGGCCGTCTCCCAGCGCCTGGAACTCCGGCAAGGCCAAAGCCTTGTGATGACTCCGCAATTGCAGCAAGCCATCAAGCTGCTGCAGTTGTCGAACATCGAACTGACGGAGTTCTGCGAGCAGGAGCTGGAGAAGAACCCCCTTCTGGAACGCGACGAGAGCGCTCCATCTCTCGAAAACGAGCCGTCGCCTGAAGCGCCGGCCGCGACCGAAACGCTTGACCGCGAGCTGTCGCGCGAAGATTTCTCCAAATGCGCCGACATCGACGCGACCGGCGAAGACCGCTATTCCGACGGCGAGGAACGTCAGGCCACGACGCCCGCCGACAGCGCGCCGCTCGCAGACTGGTCGACGGTGCGCAACAGCCAGCGCTACGAGGGCGACGAGGACCTGCTCGAATCCACCGTCGCCGACGGCGGCACGCTGAAGGATCATCTGCTCGAGCAACTCGCCATCGCCGCGCTGAACCATGATCAGCGACTGATCTGCGTCGCCCTGATCGATGCGGTCGACGAAGCCGGCTATATGCGCGCCGATCTCGACGACATGGCCGTCCGCCTCGGCTGCGACAAGGCCTTGATCGAGAAGACGCTGGCCGTGCTGCAGGGCTTCGATCCGGTCGGCGTTGCCGCGCGCGACCTTGCCGAATGCCTGGCATTGCAGCTCAAGGAAAAGGACCGTTTCGATCCGGCGATGGAAGCGATGGTCGCCCATCTCGATCTGGTCGCCCGCCGCGACATGGGCCAGCTGGCGCAGATTTGCGGCGTCGATACGGCCGACATCGCCGACATGCTGGCGGAAATCCGCGCCCTGTCGCCGAAGCCCGGGCTGCAGTTCACCTCCGATACGGTGCAGCCGGTGGTGCCCGACGTGATCGTGCGCGAAGGCCCCGACGGTGGCTGGCTGATCGAACTCAATTCCGAAACGCTGCCGCGCCTTCTCGTCAATGCCCGCTATTTCTCGCGCGTCTCGGCCAGCGCCCGCGACAAGGATTCCAAGACCTATCTCACCGAGTGCCTCAACAACGCCAACTGGCTGGTCAAGAGCCTCGACCAGCGGGCGCGTACCATTCTCAAGGTGGCGACCGAGATCGTGCGCCAGCAGGACGGGTTCCTCACTTATGGTGTACGGCATCTTCGCCCGCTCAACCTGAGGACCATCGCCGACGCCATCGGGATGCACGAATCGACAGTCAGCCGGGTGACCTCGAACAAATATGTCGCCACGCCGCGCGGACTGTTCGAGCTGAAATACTTCTTCACCGCCGCGATCCAGTCGCTCGACGGTTCCGAATCCCACTCGGCGGAAGCGGTTCGCGATCGCATCCGCGAGATGATCGAGCGCGAAGAGCCGCGCGAGATTTTGTCCGATGATCGGATTGTCGCGATGCTTACCGCCGACGGCGTGCACATCGCGCGGCGGACCGTGGCCAAGTACCGCGAATCGATGCGTATCCCGTCGTCGGTGGAACGGCGGCGCCTCAAAACGGGAGAATCCTTGAATTCCGGGCTTCGCTGATTTCAAGCGTTGACTTTAAAAAATCAGCGGACTAATGGTCCGCGCCCTTCGGACGGGACCCCTGTTCTAGGTTAAGGAAACAGGCCGCAAAAGGCCTTGAAAACGGACAAGACAGTTTCGCAACAAGCAACCGGGTAGCGCGTTCGGATAGGTGTTTTCACTTCTTCGTCGCAGAGTAGGTTACCGTAGGGCCGTCATGCAAATCTCCGACTTGCTCAGTCCTGAAGGTGTGCTTCCGTCTCTGAAAGCGAAAGACAAGAAGCAGCTTCTGCATCATCTTGCCGAAAGGGCGTCGCAGATCACCCGGGTGCCGCAAGCGCGCATCCTCGAGACGCTGGTCGAGCGCGAACGCCTCGGGACCACCGGCGTCGGGCAGGGCATCGCCATCCCGCACGGGCGTCTTTCCGAGATCAAAAAGATCACCGGCATTTTTGCCAAACTTGATACGCCGATCGAATTCGAGGCGGTGGACAACCAGCCGGTCGAACTGGTGTTCATGCTGCTCGCGCCGGAAGGGGCGGGGGCGGATCATTTGAAGGCGCTGGCGCGCGTGTCGCGGCTGCTCCGCAATCAGGCGGCCTGCGAAAAGCTGCGCAAGGCCGGCTCGGCGGAAGCCTTGTATGCGATCCTGACAGAACCCGCCGGCGGCGCCAGCTCGGTCGCGGCCTGATCGTTTTTGCAATAGGTACTTTTCCGCTCCCGCGGCACTGCTAACGATGATCGTGCCGCATCGCAGCGGATTTTTGTGTGCGGGCGTTAACCGGGAAGCCTCGCTGCACTCCACCATCGCTTAAGCCGTCGGCAACGGGCGCGGCGTAGCGTCGGACCCGTAATGCGTGTTGAGGCGTTCATGGAACCTTCGGACCGCAGCGCCAGTTGGGTCACCGCGTCGGCGAAACTGGCACGCAATGGCAGCGCCAATGTCATCGGCATCGAGGGCTTGCGCAAGGCGCTCGGCGAGCGCTGGGCCAAGACGCGCGAAGACGTCGGCCGCAGCCTCGAAACGCTGCTGCGCCAGAAATTGCGGCCGGCCGATTTCTTCCTGGCGCTCGACGATCGGCACACGCTCGTGATCATGCCGAAGACCGCCGCCGAGGACGGCGAGATCGCCTGCCTCAGCATCGCCTATGAACTGAGCCGTACGTTTCTCGGCGCCTGCGGCATCGGCGATCTCGACGTCACGCCGGCGCGCGCGGTCGGCGATACCATCATCGAAGTGGACGCCTTCGATCGCGCCGCGCTGGTGGATCTGGCCGGCAAGGCCGGACTGCAGCTGGCGCCCGACGGCGAGACCGTCGCTCCGGCGCCGTTCGGCGAAGCGGAGATCGCGGTGGCGTATGCGCCGGTGTGGGATGCCCAGTTCCAGGTCATCCGCGCCTATCGCTGCTTGGCGTGCGACGGCCATCGCCCCTATGGCCCGGAAAATTCCGGCCAGCGCCTCCGCGAGCTGTCGCACCTGACCTTGACGCTTCTCGAACGCGGCGGCGCCGAATTGGAACGCCATTTGCGGCGCGGCGAGCGCTTCGTGCTCGGCATTCCGGTGTCGTACGAAGTCCTGACCAGCCCGCTGGCGCGCATGGCATTCCTCGGGCGCTGCCGGGCGCTGTCCGCCGACCTGCGGCCGTATCTTGCCTACACCGTGAAGGACCTGCCGCTCGGCATGCCGCAGCCGCGCGTCGCCGAGGTCGTGACCATCCTGAAGGCATTCTGCGGTGCGGTGCTGATCCGGGCGCCGCGACGGGCCGGGCCGCGGCTCGACGTCTTCGGCGCCTCCGGCGTCAAGGCGGTGGGCGTGTCGCTGCGTGGCCTCGACCCCGCCGACTACAACGTCGAGCTTGGCAACCTGGCGGCCGAGGCGCGCCGCGCCGGACTGATCTCCTTCGCCGAACACGTCGACAGCGAAGACGCATTGCGCGCCGCGCTCGACCGTCAGGTCAAATGGCTCTCGGGAACAGCGGTGGCACCGGCGGTGAGCGAGCCGGGACCCTTGAAAAGCCTGCCGCGCGCGCAGCTCTTCCATCACGCTGCCTGAGCCGCGATCGCTTGCCCCGCTTCCGGCCCACGGTGTAACCTTACGGTTCTCCGTGTCCGCGATTCTCAGGCAGGACTACCGTGACCCCCAGAAATAGACTTTTCCTCATCGTCCTCGGTGTGATCTTTCTCGCGCTCATCACGCTCCGGCTGGCCGCCAGCTTCCTGGTCGACTGGGCGTGGTTCGACTCGCTCGGCTTCGGCGGCGTGTTCTGGACCACGGTCAACGCAAAGATCGCGCTGTTCCTGGCGGTGTTCGTGCCGACGGCGGTCATCCTGTGGGTCAATGCGGCGCTGGCACAGCGGCTGTCGGGATTCCGTCCGACCTTGCGCGCCGTCGTCTCGCCATGGAATTCTATCCCCGGCCTGACGCCGCCGGTGCTGCTGGAGCGGCTCTATCGCTCGTTCCCGTGGCGCGGCGTGATCCTGGCGGTGGCGCTGTTCGTGGCGATGCTGATTGCCGCCTCCGAGATCGGCAACTGGAGCGTGGTGCTGCGCTACATCTATCAGGTGCCCTATGGCCTGAACGATCCGCAGTTCGGCATGGACATCGGCTTCTATCTGTTCTCGCTGCCGGCGCTGACTGCGATCAAGGATTGGATCCTGTTCACCTTGAGTGTCGCGGCGATCATGGCGGCGGTGCTGTACTGGGTGCATGGCGCCATCGTGGTCGATCAGCAGCGCCGTTTCATCGCCCCCGCGGCGGTGGCGCACGCGTCGGTGCTGCTCGGGCTGTGGCTTCTGGTCAAGGCATGGGATTACTGGCTGCAGCGCTTCCAGCTCGTCTACGGCGACAACGGCGCGGTGGTCGGCGCCAGCTATACCGACGTGCACCTGCAGATTCCGATCTTGTGGGCGCTGACCGTGCTGGCGATCGCCGGTGCGGTGGTGTCGTTTGCCGGCGTGCGCGGCCGTTCGCTGAAGCATCCGGCGATGGCGGCGCTGGCGCTGGTGGCGGTGTCGGTGGTGATCGCGCCGGTGATCGCCGGGGTCTACGAGCGCATTTACGTCAAGCCGAACCAGCTGCAGCTGGAAGGGCCCTACATCGCCCGCAACATCCAGATGACGCGCGAGGCCTATGCCCTCGGCAACATCGTGGAGACGCCGTTCGTCGCCGACGAAAAGCTGGACGCGACGGCGCTGGCGGCCAACCGCGCCACGATCGACAACATCCGGCTGTGGGACTACAAGCCGCTGCTGGCGAGCTATTCGCAGCTCCAGGAAATCCGCACCTACTATCGCTTCACCGACGCCGACGTCGACCGCTATATGCTGAACGGCACCTATCAGCAGGTGATGACCAGCGCGCGCGAATTCGATTCCACCCAGCTGCAGCAGAACGCCCAGACCTGGGTGAACCTGCATGTGCTCTACACCCACGGCAACGGCGTGGTGATGAGCCCGGTGACCAAGACCGAAGTCGGCGGCCTGCCGTCCCTGTACATCAAGGACATTCCGCCGGTGTCGTCGGGCGGTCCCGTCATCAAGGAGCCGCGCATCTATTTCGGCGAGAGCGTCGACACCTATGTCGTCGTCAAGGGTTCCACCGACGAATTCGATTATCCCAAGGGCGACAACAACGTCTACACCCGCTACAGCGGCCGCGACGGCGTCGCCATCGGCGGGCTCGGCAACCGGCTGTTGTTCTCGTGGTACTTCGGCGACGTCAATCTGTTGCTGTCGAAATACGTCACCGACGAGAGCCGTATCCTGTTTCGCCGCAACATCCAGCAGCGTGTCAGGGAAATTGCGCCGTTCCTGAGCCTCGACAAGGACCCCTACATCGTCGTTTCCGGCGGCAAGCTTTACTGGCTGCAGGACGCCTACACCACTTCGGACGCCTTCCCCTATTCCAAGGCGACCGAAACCGGCATGGGCAATTACGTCCGCAACGCGGTGAAGATCGTGATCGATGCCTATGACGGCACCGTCTCGTTCTACATCGCCGATCAGACCGATCCGCTGGTCAAGACCTATGCCCGCATCTTCCACGGCTTGTTCCAGCCGCTCCAGGCGATGCCGGCCGACCTCAAGCGCCACATCCGCTATCCCGAGGATTTCTTCGCCATCCAGGCGCAGATGTATGCCTCCTATCACATGGATGCGCCGGAAGTGTTCTTCAGCCGCGAAGATCTCTGGCAGTTCCCCAAGAAGCCGTCGGCCGACGACGACACCGGCGAGTCCCGGATGGAGCCGTACTACATCAACATGCGGCTGCCCGGCGCCAAACAGACCGAGTTCGTGCTGATGCTGCCGATGGTGCCGCGCCAGAAGGAGAACATGATCGCGTGGCTGGCGGCGCGCTGCGATCCCGAGCACTACGGCAAGCTGATCGTGTACACCTTCCCGAAAGACAAAATGGTCTACGGGCCCTATCAGATCAACGCGCTGATCAACCAGAACACCGAGGTTTCGCAGCAGATCACGCTGTGGAACCAGTCGGGCAGCCGGGTGATCCACGGCAACCTGTTGGTGGTGCCGATCGACAATTCGGTGCTCTATGTGATGCCGCTCTACCTGCGGGCCGCATCGGGGCAATTGCCGGAGCTGAAGCGCGTCATCGCCGTCTACAACAACAACGTGGCGATGGAAGAAACCCTCGGACAGGCGCTGGCGAAGCTGTTCAAGGCGCCCGACGGCTCGCTCGACATCGACACCCCGCAGCCGACGGCGACGGCCCAGGCCGTGGCCGGAGCGGTGTTGGCGACGGTCCCGGCGGGATCGGCCAAGGCGGCGCTTGAGCACTACAACAAGGCGATTGCCAAGCTGAAAGCGGGCGATTGGGCCGGTTTCGGCGTCGAGTTCGATGCCATGAAGCCGTCGCTGGAGGACCTCAACCGGCCGGCCGCCAAGAAATAGCCGCCGCATTGCCAGTGTGGTGGGCTCCTCGCTATGATCCTTCCCGGCAGGTTCGGGGGGATGGCCGTGAGGCGTTTTCTGGCGGCTGCCGCGGTTGCGGTCGCGAGTTTGGGCATAGCGTGTGCTGCAGGGTATGACGATTTCACCCGCGGCTTGACCCAGGCGCTGCGCGATGAGCCCGAGGCCGCGATCAATTCCTTCACCGCGGCGATTGCTGCGCCCGACCTGGTGCCCGCCTATAAGCCGGCGGCCTATCGCGGCCGGGCGCTCGCCTACCTTCAGCTCGACCGCTGCCAGGAGGCGCTGACCGATCTCAAATCCTACGAGACGCTGAAGGGCCGCGACACGCCGGTGCTGGTCTATCGCATCTGGGCCGAGCTGTGCCTCAAGGACGTCGCCGCCGCGCACCAGGACCTCGATGAAATCGCCAAGGGCCATATCGGCCTCGCCGACATGTGGGAGTTCCAGCGCCTGGAATGGCGCTACGGCATGTTCGAGGATTCGATGAAGGCGGGCACCGACGCGTTCAAACTCGCCGACAAGTCGAGCGTGATGGCGTCCTACATCCTCTTGTGGCAGGCGATGGCCGCCCATCGCGCCGGCAAGCTCGATCCGGTAGCCCTGGCCGCGTCGGTGGCCGAGCTCAAGGCATCCGACTGGCCGAAGCCGCTGCTCGATCTCTACCTCGGCAAGCAGACGCCCGAAGGCGTGCTGCGCGAGGCCAAAAGCTGGCGCGAGTCGAAGGAAGACGCGCAGATGTGCGAAGCCAATTTCTACACCGGCGAATGGCATCTCGGGCGCGGCGAGAAGGACGCCGCCGTGGCGATGCTGCTGGCCGTCACCAAACGTTGCCCGGTTGATTTCATCGAATTGCCCGCCGCGCGGTCCGAGTTGAAGCGCCTGGGCATCCCGGTCCCCAAGGAGTAGCCCCCATGCGCGGGTTGGCGGGTGTGTTCCTGTTGCTGGCGGCCGCCGCCTCTGCCGACGACGCCAAGCCGCCGCCCGCCGCCACGCCGCCGACGGCGCCAGCCTCGGCGCCAGATTGCCGGCTGCGCCGCAATGCGCTGCTCGACATGGAAATGGACGACACCGGCCGCATCACCGTGCCGGTCACGATCAACGGCCTGGCCAAGCGGATGATGGTCGATACCGGCGCGGCATCGACCTTGATCGCGGCGGAGACGGTCAAGGAACTGCATCTGAGCTCGAAGCGATCGGGTGTGACGATGCAGGGCGTCGGTCGCGTGCTCGCCACCGATTTCACGACGATCGACGAATTTGAAGTCGGTCCGATGAAAGGCACCAAGCTCAGTTTCCTGGTACTCGAGGAGCCGTTCGAGGCTGCTGGACTGCTGGGGGCCGATATCCTGTCGCGCTTCGACGCCGATTACGATTTCGCCGGCGCCAAGCTCAGCCTGTTCGCGCCCGCCGCGTGTCCCGGCCATGTCATGTACTGGACCACCGGCAATTTCGGCGTCGTGCCGTTCGAGGTCGACGAGAACCACATCATGGTCAAGGTCACGCTCGACGGACAGGAGGTCAGGGCGGCTCTCGACACCGGCGCGGCCGACACGATCATGAGCCTCGACCGCGCCTCCGACGCCTTCGACCTCGACGAAAAGAAGCTGAAGAAGTCGCGCCATTATCCCTTCAAGACGCTGACGTTTGGCGAAGTCAGCGTCGGCAATCCGGCAATCGAACTGGTGCCCGACGACGAAAGCGGCGTCATGGGCCACCATTCCTCCGACCTGCAGATGATCATCGGCATGGGTGTGCTGCGGCGTTTGCACCTCTACATCAGCTACAAGGAAAAGAAGATTTACGTTACGCCGGCAACGCAGTATTAGCGCGGCCGCAGCTTCAGCCGGGCGGTGAACGCTGGTTTTTCGTCCGTCGTCTTGCGGCCCTGGAAGTGGCGGACAATCGTGCCGTCTTCGGCCGGCGTGCCGGGCTCGCTTTCGATCACCACGGTATCGCCGACGCCGGTTTCGGCGAGGAAATTCACCTCGTATTCCTCGATGGCGCAGCGTTTCAGTTCGTCGAGCGTCAGGGTGTCGGTCACCCATTGGGCGTAGCGGGTGTTGTTGACGTGGCCGTTGACGTCGAGATCGCTGTTGCGCACCTCGAAGCGGGCGATTTCACCGAGATCGCTGCGCGGCGGTACGCGATCGGCGGTGATGTCGAGCACGCCCTCGGTCCGCGCCGGAATGCCGGACATGATGCGGTCGAGCTTCTGGACCTTGCGCGTATTCCAGTCGAGCACCAGCCAGCTGGTGGAACACTCGCCGACGCGCTTGCCGTCGACCACGATCTCGAATTCGCGCAGCGCCATGATGGCGCCGGAGCGGCGCGGCCAGGTGTTGATGACCACCTTGTCCTGCCACATCGGCCATTCCGTCATCACGACTTTCTGGCGCGACAGCACCCAGATGGTGCCTTTTTCGACCAGCGCCTCGTAACCCCAGCCGAGATGTTCGGCGTGAATCCAGGCGGTGTCCTGCAACAGATTCAACAGGCCGACCAGGCTGAGGCGCTTTTGGTGGTCGAGGATGATGGTGTTGACGTCGAAGGACTGGGTCCAGATCGGATCGGTCATTGTGTACCTCTTACGAGGGTACATGGACCCAAAGCGCGCGGTCGAACAAGAGCGCGGATTAGCTCACGCAAACGAAAAGCCGGAGGGGAGAGGGGCCCTCCGGCTTCCGCTGACGCACGGCGACTGCAAGGGGGGATTAGTGCAGCGAGACCGGCGTGAATTCGTTTTGGATGGCGGCTCCCCAGGCGCTTTAGTAATCGTCGGTGACGCCGATCACGCTGCCGTCTTCGGCATGGAGCACGAAC
>NZ_JBWZET010000239.1:0-5163 GCF_056722145.1 Rhizomicrobium sp.
CTCAGTATCAGGGCGCTTATAAGGTCAGCCAGGGTCTGCTCGACGAGTTCGGGCCCAAGCGGGTGATCGATACGCCGATCACCGAGCAGGGCTTTGCCGGTCTCGGCATTGGTGCCGGTTTTGCCGGTCTGAAGCCGATCATCGAGTTCATGACTTGGAACTTCGGCATGCAGGCGATCGACCAGATCGTCAACTCCGCCGCCAAGACGCGCTACATGTCGGGCGGCGGCATCGGCTGTCCGATCGTGTTCCGCGCTCCCAACGGCGCTGCGGCGCGCGTGGCGGCGCAGCACAGCCAGGATTACTCGTCGTGGTACGCCCACATTCCGGGCATCAAGGTAATCGCGCCGTATTTTGCGGCCGATGCCAAGGGCCTGCTCAAGGCGGCGATCCGCGATCCCAATCCGGTGGTGTTCCTCGAGAACGAAATCGTCTACGGCAAGTCGTTCCCGGTGCCCAAGCTGGATGATTTCGTGCTGCCGATCGGCAAGGCGCGCGTCATCCGCGAAGGCAAGGACGTGACGCTGGTGGCCTATTCGATCAGCGTTGGCACCATTCTCGAAGCCGCCGAGGCGCTGGCCAACGAAGGCATCGACGCCGAACTGATCGACCTGCGTACCCTTCGCCCGCTCGACATCGACACCGTCATCGCCTCGGTCCAGAAGACCGGCCGCGTCGTCATGGTGGAGCAGGGCTGGCCGGTGGCGTCCATTGGTTCGGAGATAGCCGCCCAGGTGGTCGAGAAGGCGTTCGATTATCTCGATGCGCCGCCGGTCAGGGTAAACGGCAAGGACGTGCCGATGCCCTACGCCCACAACCTCGAAAAACTGGCGCTGCCGACGGTGGAAGACGTCGTCGAAGCGGCGAAATCGGTCTGCTACAGGTCGTGACGATGACCTCGACCTCGGACATGCGTTGGCACAAGGGCGGATGCCACTGCGGCGCCGTCGCCTTTGAAGTGCTGGCGCCGGCCGAGGTCGAGATCGACGACTGCAATTGCTCGATGTGTGCGAAGACCGGTTTTCTGCACCTGATCGTGCCGAAGGACCGGTTTCGCCTCATCGCCGGCGAAAGCGTGCTCACCGACTACCAGTTCAACACCATGGTCGCGCACCATTACTTCTGCCCGGTGTGCGGCATCAAATCGTTCTACATCCCGCGTTCGCATCCCGACGGCATCAGCGTCAATTTCCGCTGCATCGACATGCACGGCTTCACCAAGGTCAAGGTGAACAGCTTCGATGGCCGCAATTGGGAAGCGAACGCCCATAAACTCACGCCGCTCGAGGCCCGCTGATGTCTACACAGATCCTGATGCCTGCGTTGTCGCCCACCATGGAAGAGGGCAAGCTTGCCAAATGGCATGTCAAGGAGGGCGACGAAGTCCATTCCGGCGACATCCTCGCCGAGATCGAAACCGACAAGGCGACGATGGAATTCGAAGCCGTCGATGAAGGCACCATCGGCAAACTGTTGGTCGCCGAAGGCACCGAGGGCGTCAAGGTCAACGCCCCGATCGCGATCCTGGTCGGCGAGGGCGAAGATGCCTCCGCGCCGCCCGACATCTCCTCCGCAATGTCGAGCATCAAAGCCGCCGTCGCCGCCGAGACCAAGGACGTGAAAGACGCCAAAGCCGAGCCGGCCGCCACTCCCACCCCTCATCCTGAGGAGCGAGCGAATGCGAGCGTCTCGAAAGACGCACAAACCGGCGAGCGCATCTTCGCCTCGCCGCTGGCCAAGCGCATCGCCGCCGAGAAGGGTATCGATCTGCACGCCATCGCCGGCTCCGGTCCGCGCGGTCGTATCGTTCGGGCCGATGTCGAAGCCGCTCAGCCAGCCCCCGCTGCGCCCAAGCCGGCGGCTGCCCCGGTTGCCAAGTCTGCAGCCCCCGTTGCCGAAGCCCCGGCCGCGCCGAGCCTGATCCCCGACGCCCGCGTCTTCTTCAAGCCGGGCGACTACGAGGAAATTCCGCACGACTCCATGCGTAAGGCGATTGCCAAACGCTTGACCGCGTCCACCAGCGGCATCCCGCACTTCTATCTTACGGTGGACTGCCGCATCGATGCGCTACTTGCCGCCCGCAAGCGCCTCAACGATGCCTCGCCCAAGGGGGACGGCGCCTTCAAGCTGTCGGTCAACGACTTCCTGGTGAAGGCCGCCGCGCTGGCGCTGAAGAAGGTTCCGGCCGTCAACGCGTCGTGGACCGACAACGCGGTTCTGCGGCACAAGCATGCCGACGTCGGCGTTGCCGTGGCGCTCGATTTCGGCCTGATCACGCCGATCGTGTTCGCTGCCGAGGACAAAGGGCTTGCCGCCATCTCCAACGAGGTCAAGGCGCTGGCCACGCGCGCCCGCGACAAGAAGCTGAAGCCGAACGAATACGAAGGCGGCACGTTTGCGATTTCCAATCTCGGCATGTTCGGGATTTCGCATTTCACCGCGGTAATCAACCCGCCGCACGCTGCGATCCTGGCGGTCGGTGCCGGCGAAGAGAAGCCGGTCGTCGTGGGCGGCAAGATCGAGACCGCCACGGTGATGGCGGTCACCATGAGCTGCGATCATCGCGTCATCGACGGCGCCACCGGTTCGCGGTTCCTGCAGGTGTTCAAGCAGTTCGTCGAAGATCCCGCGGCGATGCTGCTGTAGGAGATTATTCGCGGATGGAAGAACTCGAAGCGGCGATGCTGTTCGCGATTGCGGCCAGCGCGTTGGAAGGCTGATCACCGGAGAATTGAAATGGCCGATGTTTTCGACGTCGTGGTAGTGGGCGGTGGCCCGGGCGGATACGTGTGCGCCATCCGCGCCGCGCAATTGGGGCTGAAAACCGCCGTGGTGGAACGCGACCGGCTCGGCGGCATCTGCCTCAACTGGGGCTGCATCCCGACCAAGGCGCTGTTGCGTTCGGCCGAAGTGTTCCACCTGATGCACCGCGCCGCCGAGTTCGGCTTCTCGGTGGAGAACGTCACCTTCGATCTCGACAAGATCGTCAAGCGCTCGCGCAAAGTCTCGGAGCAGCTCTCGAATGGCGTCGGCTTCCTGATGAAGAAGCACAAGATCGCCGTGATCTCCGGCACCGCCAAGCTGGCCGGCGCGGGCAAACTCGCGGTCACCAAGGACGGCAAGACCGAAGAGGTGACGGCGAAGCACATCGTGCTCGCCACCGGTGCCCGTCCGCGCGTGCTGCCCGGTCTCGAGCCCGACGGCAAGTTGATCTGGACCTCGAAGGAAGCGCTGGTTCCCAACATGATGCCGAAGTCGCTGCTGGTGGTCGGTTCCGGCGCCATCGGCATCGAGTTCGCCAGCTTCTTCCGCACCCTCGGCGCCGACGTCACGGTGGTGGAAGTGCTCGACCGCGTGCTGCCGGTGGAAGATGAAGAAGTCTCCGCCTTCGCGCACAAGGCGTTCGTCAAGCAGGGCATGAAGATCCGCGTCGCCAGCACGGTCGACAAGCTGGTGAAGAACGAGAACTCCGTCACCGCGACGCTGAAAGCCAAGGACGGCAAGACCGAAACCATCACCGCCGATCGCGTCATTCTCGCGGTCGGCATTGTCGGAAACGTCGAAAATATCGGCCTCGAACAGGCGGGCATCAAGGTCGATCGCACCCATGTCGTGGTCAACCAGTGGGGCGAAACCGGCGCGCCCGGTGTGTGGGCGATCGGCGATCTCGTCGGCCCGCCGTGGTTGGCGCACAAGGCGATGCATGAGGGCGTGATCGTCGCCGAGAAGATCGCCGGCGTGAAGGGCGTTCATCCGCTCGACACCTCGAAGGTTCCGGGCTGCACCTATTGCAATCCGCAGGTCGCCTCCATCGGCATGACCGAAGCCAAGGCCAAGGCGACGGGCAAGAAGATCAAGGTCGGCCGCTTCCCCTTCATCGGCAACGGCAAGGCGATCGCGCTCGGCGAGCCCGAGGGCTTGATCAAGACGGTGTTCGACGCCGAAACCGGCGAGCTCCTGGGGGCCCATATGGTCGGCGCCGAAGTGACTGAGCTGATCCAGGGCTACGGCATCGCCAAGACGCTGGAAGCCACCGAAGCCGACCTCGCCACGGTCGTTTTCCCGCATCCCACCCTGTCCGAAATGATGCACGAATCCGTGCTCGATGCCGACAAGAAGGCGATGCATATTTGAGTGAGTAGGGAATAGTGAGTAGTGAGTAGTGAGTAGTGAGTAGTGAGTAGAGATTGACCAACGCCACCAGCGTGCGATTTTCACTACTCACTACTCACTACTCACTACTCACTACTCACCCTTCTCACATCGTCCGCCAGCCCCGCCGTGTCCTTCGTGTCCAGCGTCACCAGCCGGGCGCGGCCGTGGCTGTCGAACACGAACACGGCGCTGGTGTGGGTGACGACGTACTCGGGCGTCTTCGCCACCGCATAGGCGACGCGATAGCGCCGGGCGAGATCGGCGATGGCATTGTCGGAGCCGCGCAAGCCGTCCACTTGCGGCCCGAACGATTGTGCAAACGGCTGCAGCACATCGAGCGTATCGCGGTCGGGATCGACGCTTACGAACAGCACCCGCACCTTTTCGGCATCGGGGCCGAGGCGCTTCAAGACATCGGAAAGATTGGCCAGCGTCGTCGGGCAGACGTCGGGGCAGTGGGTGTAGCCAAAATAGAGCAGCACCGTGCGGCCGCGATAATCCTGCTCGCTGACTTTCAGCCCGTCGCTGGCGCGCACCATGCGGAAGGAAAGGTCCGGCATCGAGCCGGTGATGTCGGTCGCATGCCAGGGCTTTTTCGGTGCGCACGCCGCCAGCAAGGCGAGGGCGACGATAACGGTGAATCGCAGCAACAAGCGCATGGCAAATGTCTAGCACATTCGCGTCTCCTTTTCTGCCCCCGCGGGCGCATGACTATCGTCGCCGGCACGAAGACCGTGGGGGAAGTCCACGCAAAGCGTGGAAAGGGGGCTCATTATCTCGCAAGCCCCCTTCGGCGCTGGCGCGCCACTTCCCCCACGGTCTGCGTGTCGACACCAGCGCCGATGTGCCCGCGGGGGAAGAATAGGTGGGGCGCATCGGATAGCGGCGACACGGTGAGACTCTATTGTCATCCCCGGCCGAAGCCTGCGAAGCTGCGGAGCAGCATTGCGGGGTGAGGGGGAAGGGGGCCCAGGGTATAACCAGCCCGAGGTGCCTCAAGCCGAGTCC
>NZ_JBWZET010000240.1:0-17315 GCF_056722145.1 Rhizomicrobium sp.
GTCGCTCCCCACGCGGGAGCGCGGATCGAAACGAGGCGAAACAGCAGTTCGCGCAGAAGCGCGAGGGTCGCTCCTCACGCGGGAGCGCGGATCGAAACTAACTGGTGCGATCGCGGCCGTAGGCGCCACGGCGTCGCTCCCCACGCGGGAGCGCGGATCGAAAAAGGCTTCGGGAGGTAGGCGTCCGCATCGAGCGGGGGGCACTCCCCATGCGAAAGCCGAAAACAGTGCTGGTACTTTTGTTGGTATTTTGAAACAGCCAGAAAAGAAAAATGGCTACATTTGGGGCTCCGATATAAACCGTGGTTCCTGCCGGGCCCACCAGTTTCTGTGTCAGACGCCGAAACGCTGCAGAGGGACGATCGCGTTTGAGTTGGGTCTCAGGCACGCGGTTTGCTGGCCGCGATCACGCTTTTGTCGGTTCGATCCGCGCCGGTGATTTGCGCCGGAAGGATGGCGGCTGGTTGATGGCGGAATCGATCATAATGTCGACGGCGCGGACGAGCTGGCCGGGCGGGCCGCCGTGGCCGAAGAGTTGGCCTGAGGCGAAGGTTCCTTCGATCACCAATAGAAGCATGTCGCCAAGAACGTCCGGCTCGGGAGCGCCGAGGCGTTCGGCCAGGGCGTGCAGGCGGGCGCGGAAGCGGCGCTTGTTGGCGATCGCCACCTTGCGTGCCGGGTGGTCGGCCTGGGGATACTCCACCGCCGCATTGGAATTGCCGCAACCGCGATAATCGGACTTGCAGGCCCGCTCAGCCAGCGCCGCAAGCCAGTCGCGGAAGTTGGCGCGCACATCGGGCCCCTTCGACAGCGCGTCATCGAAGGCTTTCAGCCGCGCGGCGCCATGGTTGCGCAGGTAGTCGGCCGCCAGTTCGTCCTTCGAGGTGTAGCTGCGGTAGAGGCTCGGTTTGGTCACGCCGGCCCGCGTCACGATCTCGTCGACGCCGACGGCGCGAATTCCCTCACGATAGAAAAGCTGCGCCGCGGTTTCGCGAATCCGTTCCGCCGCACGCTTGGCAACCGGTTTCTTCAAGCCGTTTCTCCCAGTTACATCGTTCTGCTTGTAGTTCGAGCAAATTATCGCTTGCCCGATAACAAGTATCCCGTATATCACAATATAGGACGTACCGGTCAGTAACATCATGGTCACAGGAAGTTCCATGGATGAATTGGCGTCAACGGCTGCCCGGCAGGGGCCTCGCGCATGACCGCGATCGTCCGTGTCGCGCTCGAGCGGCCCTACACCTTCATCGTGATGGCGCTCTTGATCGTCATCGTCGGCCCACTGGCGGCGTTCAAAACGCCTACCGATATATTCCCCAACATCGGCGTCCCGGTAATCGGTGTCGCTTTCCAGTACACCGGCCTGTCGCCCGACGACATGAGCGGGCGCATCATCACGCCCTATGAGCGGGTGCTGACCACCACCGTCAACGACATCGAACACATCGAGAGCACGTCGCTGGCCGGCATCGGCATCGTCAAGATTTATTTCCAGCCCACGGTGGACATCCGCACCGCCACCGCCCAGGTCACCTCGGTATCGCAGACGATTCTCAAGGCGATGCCGCCGGGCACGACGCCGCCGCTGATCCTCAACTACAACGCCTCCACCGTGCCGATCCTGCAGCTCGCCACCTCAGGGCTGCCCGAGCAGCAGGTGCTCGATCTGACGCAGAATTTCATGCGGCCGATCCTGGCGACGGTTCCCGGCGCCGCGATTCCGTATTCGTATGGCGGCAGAGTCCGGCAGGTGCAGGTCGATCTCGATCCGCAGGCGTTGCAGGCCAACGGACTGTCGGCACAGGACGTCGGCAACGCGCTTGCCGCCCAGAACCAGATCATTCCCGCCGGCACCGTGAAGGTCGGTCCCACCCAGTACACGGTGAAACTCAACAACGCCGCTCCGACCATCCAGGATCTCAACAACCTGCCGGTGAAGACCGTCAACGGCGCTGTGATCTATCTGAGGGACGTCGGACATGTGCGCGACGGCTCGCCGCCGCAGCAGAGCCTGGTGCATGTCAATGGCGCCCGCGCCGTGCTCACCACCGTATTGAAAACCGGATCGGCTTCTACTTTGGACGTCGTAAAGGGGGTCAAAACCGATCTGCCGCAAATTCTCGCGACCATGCCACCCGCCTTCAAGATCACGCCTTTGAACGATCAGTCGCTGTTCGTGACCGCCGCGATCTCCGGCGTGGTGCGCGAAGGCCTTATTGCGGCCGTGCTGACCAGCCTGATGATTTTGGTTTTTCTCGGCAGCTGGCGCTCTACCGTCATCATCGCCACCTCGATTCCGCTTGCCATCCTGGCCGCGCTGGCGGCGCTGTCGGCAGTCGGCGAGACGCTGAACATCATGACTCTTGGCGGCCTCGCGCTCGCCATCGGCATCCTGGTCGACGACGCCACCGTCACCATCGAGAACATCAACTGGCATCTGGAACAGAGCAAGCCTGTGCGGCAGGCCATTCTCGACGGCGCCCAGCAGATCGTCACCCCGGCGTTCGTGTCGCTCTTGTGCATCTGCATCGTGTTCGTGCCGATGTTCGCGCTCACCGGCGTCGCCGGCTATCTCTTCGTGCCGATGGCCGAGGCAGTGGTCTTTGCCATGATCGCCTCGTTCATCCTGTCGCGCACGCTGGTGCCGACCCTGGCGATGTACCTGTTGAAAACCCATGCCGCCGAAGCCAATGCGGCGCGGTCGAAAAAGCCTGGCCGGCTCGCTCGCTTCCAGCAGGGGTTCACCCGCCGCTTCGATCAAGTCCGCGAGGGCTATCGCAACCTGCTGGCGCTGGCGATGGCCCATCGCACCATGTTCGTCGCCGGGTTCATGATCGTTGTGATGATTTCGTTCGGGCTGGTGCCGTTCCTCGGATCGAATTTCTTCCCGGCCGTCGATTCCGGCCAGATCACCATCCACGCCCGCCCTCCGGTCGGCATGCGGCTGGAGCAGTCGGCGCTCGTGTTCGGTAGCATCGAGAAAGCCATCCGCGCCACCATCCCGCCGAATGAACTCGATGCCATCGTCGACAATCTCGGTCTGCCGACCAGCGCCATCAACACCATCTACAATAATTCGGGACTGATCGGGTATCAGGACGGCGATATCTACATCAGCCTGAAGAGCAGTCATCACGCCACCGCCGACTATGTCCGCACCTTGCGCGAGAAGCTGCCGCAGGCGTTTCCGGGCGTGACGTTCTCGTTCCTGCCGGCCGACATCGTCAGCCAAATCCTGAATTTCGGGTCGCCGGCACCGCTCGACATCCAGGTGGCGGGACCAAACCAGCAGGCAAACCAGCAATACGCTTTCGAATTGCTGCACAAGCTGCGCACCATCCGCGGCATCGCCGACGCCCGCGTCCAGCAGTCCGAAGGCAATCCCGAAATCCGCGTCGATGTCGACCGCTCGCGCATCGCCGGGCTGGGATTGACCGAGCGCGACGTCACCAACAGTCTCACCACCTCGCTTGCCGGCTCTTCGCAGGTCGCGCCGACCTTCTGGCTCGATCCCAAGAGCGGCGTGTCCTATCCGATCGTGGCGCAGATGCCGGAATATGACGTACCGTCACTCAGCGGCCTCGCCAACATCCCGGTGACGGGTGCCAGCGGCACGCCTCAGGTCCTCGGCGGACTGGCCCGCTTCACGCGCGAAGCCTCGAGCGCCGTTGTTTCCCACTACAACGTTCGACCGGTGATGGACTTGTACGCCACCAACCAGGATCGCGATCTCGGCGGCGTCGAAGCCGATGTGCGCAAGCTTCTCGCGGCGACCTCCGGCGATGTCCCCAAGGGGGCGTCGGTCACGGTGCGGGGCCAGGCGGTGACGATGGATTCGGCGTTCACCAGCCTCTATCTCGGCATCCTCGCCGCCCTCGTGCTGATCTATCTGTTGATCGTGGTCAACTTCCAGTCCTGGCTCGATCCGTTCGTGATCATCACGGCGCTGCCGGCGGCGCTGGCGGGAATCATCTGGATGCTGTTTGCGACCGGCACCACGCTGTCGGTTCCTGCGCTCACCGGCGCAATCATGTGCATGGGCGTCGGCACCGCCAATTCGATCCTGGTCGTCAGCTTCGCGCGCGAGCGGTTGGCGGCCACTGGGAACGCGGCGATCGCGGCTGTGGAGGCCGGCATCACCCGTTTCCGCCCGGTGCTGATGACGGCCCTTGCCATGATCATCGGCATGGCGCCGATGGCGCTCGGGCTGGGAGACGGCGGCGAGCAGAATGCCCCGCTTGGCCGCGCGGTGATCGGCGGGCTCATATTCGCTACCTGCGCTACCCTGATGTTCGTGCCGGTGGTGTTCGCCATGGTGCACGGACGGCGGTCGGCGCAAGCGGCCCGCCAGGTGCCGCACGGTTCCACGGGAGAAGCCTATGCCTGACAAACAGGACTTTCCGTTCGAAGGCATCAGCGAAATGGGAGCTGCCGACAACCCGGCGCCGCCGCCTGAACATGCCGCCAATCCAAACAATGATCGCGACGTGCTGCGCTACAACCGGCCCAAGCGGCTGAAGATGATCGGCATCGGGGCGGGTGTGGTGGCGCTGGTCGTGGTGGCGGTCGGCGTCGCCGGCCGCATGATGGCCGAAAGCGACGTGGCGAACTGGACGCGCGATCAAGCCGTGCCGATCGTCAAGGTCGTAGCGCCGGTGGCGATGACGGCTGGGCATGCGCTGGTGCTGCCGGGCGCAGTACAGGCCTACAACAATGCCCCGATCTACGCGCAAGTCTCGGGGACGGTGCTGAAGTGGCATGTCGACATCGGCACGGCGGTGAAGAGCGGTGACCTGCTGGCCGAGATCGATCCCCGCCCCTATCGGGCCGCACTCGATCAGGCGCGCGGCGCGCTCGCCCGCGACAACGCCAATCTCCTCAATGCGCGGCAGGATCTGGTGCGCTATCAAGCGCTGGCTTCCCAGAATGCGATTTCAAGCCAGCAGGTGCAGACCCAGCAGGCGGCCGTCAATTCCGACGCTGGCCTGGTCGAGTCCGACCGCGCCGCCGTCGAGGCGGCCAGCATCAATCTCGGCTATACCCGCATCGTGGCGCCGTTTGCCGGCGTGGTCACCAGCCGCTCGATCGACATCGGCAATCTGGTGGCGTCGGGCAATGCATCGGCGACGCCTCTATTCACGGTGTCCGACCAAAACCGGCTTCGCCTCTACGTGCGCGTGCCGCAGACCTATGCAAGCGAGATCGCGGCGGGCACCGTCGCCAGTTTTTCCGTGCCCGAACATCCCGGCCACGTCTTTACGGCCACGGTGCTGGCTAATGCCGGCGCCGTCGATCCGGCCAGCGGCACGGTGCTGGTACAGCTCCTCGCCGACAACACGCAGCAACTGTTGAAGCCGGGTGCCTATGCCGAGGTCTCGTTCAAGCTCAATGCCACGGCTGCGGGGCTGCAGGTGCCGTCTAGCGCCCTGATCTACCGCAACGGCGCCATGGCGGTCGCTGTGATGGGGCCGGGTAACAAGGTCGCGATGCATGCGGTGGAGATCGCCCGCGATAACGGCACCACAATCGAGCTAGCGTCCGGCGTCGGCCCACACGATCGCATCATCGACAACCCCCTGGATTCGCTCAATCAAGGCGATCCGGTGCGCCTTAGCGGCCCAGCTACCCATCACGGCTAAAGAATCGCACTTTTAATACTGGGCGAGCGGTGTCCGGGACGTTCCATCCGCAATGGTTTGACATACGCTCGAAAGGAAACTCCGATCGTCTGCGCCTATGGGCCTAGCGAGCCGCTCCAGCATGGAGGCGCCGGCGGAATCTTAGGTGACCGGCTCTTCGAGGTTATGCGTTCCGCCGCAAGCTGCGGCCGATCGTAGCGAATGGTTCCGTTACCATGCGCACACTTACGTCACGGCGTTGGACTTACAAAAAATCCCAGCGGCCCCGCGGCCATTTGCGCAGCCTGACAGGGCTGTCGGCCGATTCCGCCGCATTGTGAGGCCTCGGTCCGTCCCCCATTTTGACGGGTGCCGACCCGCCGGATAGCCCATGGACCGCAGTCACGACGACGTCACGAGCCCAGCGGCGGCCACTGCCTCCTATCACGAGCATGTGGCCGTGCCGGACTATTTGATGCGCCACTATTGGTGGGCTTACGTCCACCCCAAGGCGCCGCGGGTATTCGACCGGCTGTGGCTGATCAATCTGATACTGCTTGGCAATTACAATCGGCTGCGCCGTGCCGCCTTGGCCGAGTTCAGTGAGCCTGCGCTGGGCCGGATGCTGCAGGTCGCGTGCGTCTACGGCAACCTGACACCCAAGCTCGCGAAACGGGCGGCGTTGCAGGATGGCCAGCTCGATGTCGTCGACGTGTTGCCGATCCAGCTTCGCACCCTCAAATGGAAACTGCCGAAGCGGGCCCCCGTGCGGCTGATGCGGATGGATTCGACCACCCTGCATCTGCCCGACGCGATCTACGACAAGGTGCTGGTGTTCTTCCTGTTGCACGAGCAGCCGGAAGCGGTCAGGGCTGAGACCCTGCGCGAGGCGCTGCGCGTGCTGAAGCCGGACGGCACGCTGGTGATCTGCGATTACGGTCCGCCGTCGCGGTGGAATCCGCTGCGCTATCTGATGGTGCCGTTCCTGGCACTGCTCGAGCCGTTTGCGCTGTCGTTGATGGCTCGGCCGCTCAAGGATCTGTTGCCGCCCGACATGATCGTGACCCAGACACCCTTCTTCGGCGGCTTCTACCAGAAGGTCGTTGCCAAGCGCGGCGTCTGATGCCTGATTACGGTAGATTGGAAATAATTACGCCGGATTCACGCCCTCCCGCTTTCGCAGCGGCGCGGCGGTGATTAGGGTTCGCGCCGCCGAACCAGTGGAGAGGTTTGATGTTGATTTCGCGCCGTTCCGTTCTCGCCTCGAGCGCCCTGTTGCCGTTCGCTTCGGCGATCGCGGCGCCGGTGCCGGGCTCCTATGGCCAAGTGCGCCGCCAGAACGTCGCGCTCGACGCCCTCGTCGATGTCGCCCAGCCGGTCGAGCAGATCGGGTGGGGCTATACCTGGGCGGAAGGACCAGTGTGGGTCAAGGACGGCGGTTATCTGTTGTTCAGCGATCCGCGCACCAACACGATCTACAAATGGATGCCAGGTGCGACGCCGGTGGAATTCCTGAAGCCGTCGGGACTGGCGGGCGAGCCCAATCCGGCGCTGCGCGAACCGGGATCGAACGGACTGGCGATTGATGCCTCCGGCGCCCTGGTGATGGCCGATTCTGGCACCCGCGCCATCGCCAAGGTCGATCTCAAGACCAAGAAAAAGACCATCCTGGTCGACAAGTTCGAAGGCAAGAAGCTGAACAGCCCGAACGATCTTTGCATCGCCAGATCGGGCGCGATCTATTTCACCGATCCGCCCTATGGACTGGCGGACGGCGACACCTCGCCGATCAAGGAATTGCCGTTCTCGGGCGTCTACCGGCTCGATCCCAACGGCACGCTGGCGGTGCTCGACAAGGACCTTGGCCGGCCCAACGGCATTGCCCTGTCGCCCGATGAATCGACGCTTTATGTCACCAATACCGATCACGCCAAGCCGGTCGTGAAGACCTATGCGCTGGGGCCAAACGGCCTGGTCACGTCGTCGTCGGTGCTGTTCGACTTCACGCCGCTGCTGACGCCGGACGCCAAGGGCAATCCCGACGGGCTCAAGGTCGACCAGGACGGCAATCTGTTCGTCGCCGGCCCCGGCGGCATTCTGGTGCTGTCGAAGGAAGGCAAGCTCCTCGGCCTGATCAACGTCACCGGCCGCGCCTCGCCCAACTGCGCCTTCGGCGAAGACGGGTCGACGCTGTTCATCTGCGCCACCGATATCGTCGCCCGCATCAAGCTGAAGACCAAGGCGGCGAACTGGGGCTGATCGGCCTCACATCTGCATCGTCCAGCCTTCCACCCCCATCGCTGCCTGTCGGACGGCTTCGGTGAGGGTGGGATGGGCGTGCGAGGTGCGCGCGATATCTTCCGACGACGCACCGAACTCGAGCGCCAACGCCGCTTCGGCGATCAGATTGCCCGCCTCCGGCCCGATGATGTGCACGCCCAAAACCTTATCGCTGGCGGCATCGGCGAGCACCTTGGCGAAGCCTTCGGTCGCCGCGATGGTTTTGGCGCGAGCGTTGGCGGTGAAGGGGAATTTGCCGATCTTGTACGCGATGCCGGCGGCTTTCAACTCCTCTTCGGTCTTGCCGACGCTCGCCACTTCGGGCGCGGTATAAACGACCGCCGGAATGGCATCGTAGTTCACATGCCCGGCGCGGCCGGCGATGCGCTCGGCACACGCCACCGCTTCATCTTCGGCTTTGTGCGCCAGCATTGCTCCTTCGCGGCAGTCTCCGATCGCCCAGATACCCGGCACGTTGGTCTTGAAGTGCCCATCGGTGACGACGCGCTTCTTGGCGTCGAGCGCCACACCGATGTCTTCCAAACCCAATCCGTCGGTATACGGACGGCGGCCGATGGAGACCAGCATCACATCGGTTTCGAGCGTTTCCGGCGCGCCGCCGGCGGCGGGCTCGACGGTAACCTTCAGGCTGTCTCCCGACGTGTCGACGCCGACCACTTTGGTGGAAAGTTTGAAGCGCATGCCCTGTTTGCCGAGGATGCGCTGGAACGTCTTGCCGATTTCGCCATCGAGACCGGGCGTGATGCGCTCGAGGAATTCGACCACCGTGACCTCGGCCCCAAGCCGGCGCCACACCGAACCGAGTTCGAGCCCGATATAGCCGCCGCCGACCACCAGCAGCCGTTTCGGCACTTGTTTCAGCGCCAGCGCGCCGGTTGAGGAGACGATGCGTGTCTCATCGATGGCGACACCCGGCAACCCCATCACGTCGGAGCCGGTGGCGATGATGATGTTCTTGGCCTCGACGGTGTGGACCCAGCCGTCGGCGCCGTGCACTTCCACTTGGCCCGGCGCGAGGATACGGGCGCTGCCGACGATCGGTTCGACCTTGTTCTTCTTGAACAGGAATTCGACGCCCTTGGTCAACTCGCCGACGACCTTGTCCTTGTGCGCCATCATCCCGGCGAGATCGAGATCGACCGACGCCTTGATACCGATCTTGGCAAAGCCGTGGCGAGCCTCATCATAGCGCTCCGATGCAAACAGCAGCGCCTTCGACGGGATGCAGCCGACATTGAGGCAGGTGCCGCCGAAGCGGCCGCGCTTGTCGATGCAAGCCGTCTTCAACCCAAGCTGACCAAGCCGGATGGCGGCATTGTAGCCACCGGGTCCGCCGCCAATGACGACGGCATCAAAGGTATCGGTCATGGAGATCCCGCAGCAAGCGACGCGGGGAAAATAGGTTTTATTAGAACAATTCTCAAGGCATCCGGCCAACGAAGGCCGCTTTCGGCTGCTCGAGCCGATAGACGATGTAGGAGGCAACCGGCACGCCTTGGCGGCGGCGCTCGAGGCGGGCGATTTCGCTGACCCGGGCATAGGCGTTCGTCACACTCTCAAGGGCGACGGCGAACTTCTCCTGCTTCTCCCGCTTCTGGCCCAGCGGCAGTTCGGCGATGTAGAGGGCCGGCGCGGCGGAGGCGGCGAGCGGGGGCGAATTGGGCCAGCGATAATCCTCGCCGAGGCTGGCGACCGGATACGGGCTGTAAAAGGCGAACCAGGCGGTGGTGGCGTAGTCGGTCGTCACGATCCGGTCGGCATGATTGGCGGTTTTTAGGGCGCCAAGCTCCTCAACCACTTGCGGCATCCCGACGGCCAACAGCCGTGCCAAGGGGTCCTTGCGGCCCATCGGCACCACCCCGAGAAGACCTTGCGCGTAGCCCGCTACCACCAGCACGGCGGCCACCGGAATCGCCAGTTTGGCCGACCATTTGATCACCGGCAGGCGCCAACCGGTCCAATCGCGGCGGCGGGCCGCATCCACAGCGGCGATCACCAGCGCCGGAAACAGATAGCACGGCCAATTGCCCTGGACCCGGTCATGCAGCGCATGGACAGCGAAATAGGAAATTGAAGGCCAAATCAGCGCCGCGATCAGGGCGCGCTCGGGTTCGCGACGGGAGGCGGCGGCAAGACCCATCACCCCCAGCACCAAGATAAAGGGGGTTGCCAGCGCCAGTTGGGCACCGACGAATTCGCCGAGATAGGAAAGGGTGAATTGGTGCCCGGCGATGCGGCCGAACTGGAAGGTGAACGTCGCCCAGCCGTGATCGGCGTTCCACAGCAGGTTGGGCAGGAAGAGCAGCGCGGCCACCGCCCCGCCGAGATACGGCCAGGGGGTCGCCATCCAGCGGCGCAGCGGCGGTGATGCCAGCAGCCAGACAAGCGCGCCGGCACCCAAGAACAAGGTGGAGTATTTCGACAGCAACCCCAGCCCGCCGGCAACGCCGACCGCCAGCCACCAGCGGCCGTTGCCGGTCGCGGCCACCTTGGCGAGGGCCCAGAGCAAGGCGGCGGCGGCGAATACCTGCGGCGTGTCCGGCGTGGCGGCCAGCATCTCCACCGTGACCATCAGGGTCAGGTTGAAGAACAGCGCCGCGCGCGGACCGGCGTCTTTGTCCCGCAACAACAGGACGGCGCTTTGCCAGACCAGCCAGGTCGCGCCGAACGACAGCAGAATGCCGGCGATGCGGACGCCGAAGGCGGTCTGGCCGAAAACCAGCGTGCCGGCACCGATCAGCCCGGCGATGGCCGGCGGGTGGTCGTAATAGCCGGCCGCTAAGTGCTTGGACCAAAGCCAATAATACGCTTCATCGGCCGACAGCGGCAGCAGCGCGCCGGCCACGAGGCGCAGGACGAACAACCCAAACAGCGCGATCAGAAAGCGCTGCTGGCAGATCACCGCGTGCGCCAGATGAACATGCTCGACATGGCGTAATTCCACAGCACACCCACAATGGAACCGGCGAGACCGGCAACCAACCATGTCTCATGATGGACGTGAAGCTGGCTGGCGAGACCGATATCGGTCACCGCCCCAATGGCGCCGAACAGACAGAAGCCGATGAAGCCGCGGACCAGCCCCAGCCCCTTCAGGCGGCGGTCGCGATAAGTGAAATTGTTGTTGAGCACGAAATTCCACAGCATCGCGACGGCGGTGGCGACGGTCTTGGCCCATTCGAAGCCGGCGCCGGGCTGCAGAACCATGGCGAGGTTGAGGACACCGAGATTGATCGCGACGCCGGTGGCTCCGACGATGGCGAAGAAAATGAAGCGCGGATCGACCACGCCGTTGGTCAGCTTGGACAACACCAGGCCGAGGAACTCGACACCGACCTGAATGTTGAACTTCGATTCGCCTTCGAGCCGGGTGCCGAAGGAATAGGCCACTTCGCCGATGCGCAGCCCCTCGGTCGCAGTGGCGATGTCGAGCAGGATCTTGAAACCGACCGGCGACAGGCGCGGCGCCATGTCGTCGAAGGTGTCGCGGCGCATCATGAAGAAGCCGCTCATCGGGTCCGACAGTTCGGTTCCGAGCACCTTCTGGGTGATCTTGGTGGCGAGCCGGCTGATCTTGGAGCGGGCGGCGCTGAACGAGGAGGAATCACCGCCGTCAACATAGCGGGTGGCGCCGATCAGGTCGTAAGCGCCCGATTGCAGCATGGCGAGCATCTTCGGCAGCACGGTTTCGTCGTGCTGCAGGTCGGCGTCCATCACCGCGACATAGGATGCATTCGACGACAGGATACCTTCGATGCACGCCCCGGCCAGACCGCGGCGCCCGACCCGGCGCAAGCACCGCACCCGAGGATCGGTCCGCCCGATCGCCTTTACCGCATCGGCGGTGCCGTCGGGCGAGTTGTCATCGACATAAACCGCTTCCCAGCGGATGCCCTGCAGCGTCACGTCGAGCCGGCGGATCAGCTCGGCGACATTGCCGCGTTCGTTGTACGTGGGGATGACGACCGAGAGCTGCAAACCCTGTCCGGCAACCGAGGAAGTATCGACACTGGCAAACGTCATGGGCCTCACCTTCAAGGGGCGGGTTAGTGAGCGCGCCGCGGCCCGCCGTCAAGTGTTCGCCAGCCGCACCAGCAAATGATAGATTTTCTGTTCTCGCTCAGTAACTTAACGAACTTTCCGCTGCGGCCAAGAGTTGTGCCGAGGCGGTAATTTGGGTTCCGGCCGGGGGAGGCGGGCGGTATAAAGAGCGGCCGAACGTCACGCTGTACGGGGATTTTCATGCTGATCGCCGATTCGTTCGTGGAAAAACGCTGGTACGACGTTCTGGGACGACTCGCCTGCGGGACCCTCACTTTCGTTGCCCCCAATGGCGAGGTGCGCCTGTTCAGCGGACCGGAGCCGGGGCCGTCGGCGCGCTTTGCCATCCATGACTGGAGCGTGCTGCGCCATATCGTGCAACGCGGCGACATCGCGCTTGGCGAGGACTACATTGACGGCGGCTGGGATACCGACAGCATCGATCAGCTGGTACAGCTGTTTCTCCTCAACATGGAGGCACTCGGCAATCTCGCCCATGGCGGGTTTTTCAGCCGTATCGCACTGGTCATCAGCGACCGCTTCGTGCGGCGCAATTCCCTTGGCGGCGCCCGGCGCAACATCGAGGCCCACTACGACGTCGGCAACGACTTCTATTGCCTGTGGCTCGACCAGAGCATGACCTATTCCTCGGGCCTGTTCGGCGAAACCGCAGAAACTCTCGAAACTGCCCAATCGAACAAATACCAGCGGATCCTCGAGCGCATCGCCAAAAGCGGCAAATCGGTGCTGGAAATCGGCTGCGGCTGGGGCGGATTTGCCGAAAGGGCCGCTGCCGCCGGCCGTGCCGTGACCGGCCTCACCATCTCGCCGTCGCAGTTCCAGTTCGCCCGCGACCGCCTGAAGGGCGCCGCCGACATCGTTTTGCAGGACTACCGCAAGGCGAGAGGCGCCTTCGATGCCATCGTTTCGATCGAGATGTTCGAGGCGGTCGGCGAGCAGTACTGGCCGGCCTATTTCGCCACCGTGGCCGAGCGGCTGAAGCAGGGCGGGCGAGCACTGGTCCAGACCATCACAGTCCGCGACGACCTGTTCTCGATGTACCGGCTCAGGAGCGATTTCATTCGCCATTACGTCTTTCCCGGCGGCATGTTGCCGTCGCTGGCGCGCTTCCGCGAGGAGGCGGAGCGGGCCGGACTCAAAGTGGTGGATCAGTTCGCCTTCGGCAAGGACTACGCCAAGACCCTGCGCGAGTGGTCGGCCCGCATGACGGCGCGCTCCTCCGAGATCGAGGCGCTCGGTCACGACGACCGCTTCCTGCGCAACTGGCAGTACTATTTGAACATCTGCGCTGCCGCCTTCCAGGTCGGGCGCACCGATGTGGTCCAGGTCGAGCTGGTACACGCCTGATTTGTCAGACCTTGGCTGTCCTCTCCGTCGCACTGTGACAGGCCCTCTGTGACGGGTCGGGGGGAACGTGCTAACACGCCCGTTCCGGCGTATGGGGCCGGAGGGGACACATGCAGACATCGCGTGACTGGCCGATCGTCGCCTTATTGCTGTTGGCGGCTTTCTTCATCTTCCCGTTGTGGAGCGTCGGCTCGCCGGCGATGCCCGACTATCCCGCGCATCTGGCCGGATTCCACCTGATCCGCGGCGGCGCCGACACCGCCCCGCTGGCGCAATATTACGGTGTCCATTGGCGGCTGCTGCCCAACCTCGCCTCCGACATCCTGGTGCCGCTGTTCGCCCGGGTGGTGCCGCTCGAGGCCGCGGTCAAGCTGTTCCTGACCATCGCAGTGTTGATGTGGGTCACGGGCGCCGCCCTGATCCAGCGCGCCGTCAGCGGCAAGATCGGCGCCGCGCCGCTGGCCGGCGCGCTGTTCACCATCAACGCCAATTTCACCTGGGGCTTCCTCAATTACACCTTCGCCGCCGGCTTTGCCTTCCTGATTTTCGCCGCCTGGATCGCGACGCGAGGCAAACGCTCGCCGCTGGTGCTGGCCGGCTTCACGCTGGCAGTGTTCGCGCTCTACGTCTGCCACCTGTTCGCGGTCTGCGTCCTCGTCGTGCTGATCGCGCTGTACGAATTGGGCGTCGTGCTGCGCGACAAGGATTTCGCGATACCGTCGCTTGGCAGGCGCGCAGTACCGGCGCTGCTCATCTTTGTGCCGGCCGGGTTCTGCTCGCTGTTCTTCAAATCGGCGGGCGGTGAAGGCGGCGGCGTCGAGTTCAACTATACCGATTCGATCAGCGACCGCTTCGGCAGCGCGGCGCAATGGGCGTTTTCCGATCCCGCCTATCTGATGATCGGCAGCCTCGCCATTCTCATTCTCGCCGGCCTTGCCTACGGCAAGCTGCGCATCCATCCGGTGATGAAGCCGCTGGTGCTGACGATGGCGGTGTTGACCATGGTGGCGCCGGAATGGGCGTTGGGTGGCTGGGGCGTCGACATGCGGTTGCCGCCGGTGCTCGGCGTCATCACCTTTGCCAGCCTTGAGCTGCGCACCGGCAAAATTCTCGCCATGGTGTTCGGCGCCCTCGTCGTCGTGCTCGGCGGGATCAATTCCGCCCTGCTTTATCAAAGCTGGCACGGCTATGACGTGCAGTTCCGCGAATTCCGCACCGCGATTGCCGAAATCCCCAAAGGCGCGCGGATCTTCACGGTGCTCGACGGCGATGCCTTGAGCGATCTTTCCGACCAGCCCTATTGGCACATTGCGGAGTTCGCCATCGTCGACCGCGGTGCCTTCACGCCGTTGATGTTCGCCACCAAGGGCCAGCATGTGATCGAAGTGAAATCGCCCTACGATCAGTTTGCCGCCGCCACCGCCAAGCAGGGTTCGCCGCCGGACGCCACCGAGCTCGCCGATCTCTCGCTCGGTCGTTCGGCCAACGATTCCGATATCGAAGAGGTGTTTCCCTACCTCAAATACTTCCAGTGCCACTTTGATTATGCCGTGATCATTCATGGCGGTGGCCAGCAGGCGGAAGTACCGGCGTTCATGCGTCTGGCTTATGGCGGCAGTTTCTTCTCGCTTTATCGCATCCGGCCGACAGGATTGTGCGCCACCCAATGATCCAGCCGACGCCCCGCCTCGCCCGTTATGCCGTGATCGCGGCGATGGGGGCGCTGTGCGCGGTGGGGCTGGCGCGGGTGCTGACGATCCTGCCGCTGCCGTTCCCATTCGATCCCAACGAAGGCTGGAACGCTTATCACACCGCCGCCCTGATGAGCGGCCACCCGCTCTATCCCGGACACGAGGCGTATCTCGTCAACAATTACCCGCCGCTGTCGTTCTATCTCGTCGGCCTGGTCGGCTGGGTCGTCGGCGACGCCATCGTGGCGGGACGGATCGGTTCGTTGCTGGCGGTCGCGGCGATCATGGCGATGATGGCGGCCCTGGCGCGGCGCAACGGTGCCGCCAAATCGGTCGCGGCGTTGCCGGGGCTGTGGTTTCTCGCCGGCTTGCTGGTCACCACCGACTACGTCGGCATGGACGATCCCCAGTTGCTTGCCCAGGCCGTTTCATTGGCCGGGCTGGTGGTGCTGACCGGCCGCGGCCGGGTGGCGCTCGCAGCCGCGCTGTTCGTGGCGGCATTCTTCGTCAAGCATGCGGTGGTGGCGCTGCCGGCAGCCGCGCTTGTCTGGCAGCTGCTGGAAAATCGCAAACGCGCCGTCGAGCTGGCGTTGTGGGGGATCGGGCTGCTGGCGGCGGGATTGATTGCTTTCCGCATCGGCTACGGCGTCAGCCTGTTCGCCGTGGTGGCATCCGCGCGCGGCTATTCGGTCGATCAGCTCGTTCAGCAACTAACCCATTGGCTGAGCTGGACCGGTCCGGCGATTGTAGCGCTGGGCGGGCTGGTAATCCTCGCGCCGCGCGATAGCGGCGTGCGCTTGGCGGCGATTTATGCCGGCATCGCAATCGTGATCGGCACCTGTTTCCTCGGCGGCGCCGGCGTCGATCCCAATGTCATGTTCGATGCCGATATCGCGCTCGCGCTTGGCGTCGGGCTGATGGTCCAGCGCATGGACGGATGGCGCCAGCCGGTGGCAGCGGCGGTGCTGGTGGCGCCGCTTTTTTATACCGTCGCCAGCGACAAGGACTGGCAGGCGGCCAATCTCGATCCGGCCGCGCTCGCCAACGAGGCGGCTGTGGCCCGCGCCGATATCGCCTTCATGGCGGCGCAAAAAGGCCCGGGCCTGTGCGAGATGCTGGCGTTCTGCTACTGGGCCGGCAAACCTGCGGCCGTCGACATGTTCAACATCGGCCAGGCGTTCGAGACCGGCACCCGCAGCGACCACGACATCGCCGCCGCCGTCGCCGCCAGACGCTACGCGGTGATCCAGTTCGATCCCGGCGAGCCCTACGCGCTCGGCGACGGGGTTTATCAGGCGCTGGTCAAGAGCTATCGCCTCGACCACAGCGACGACTTCGGCACCTTCTACGTCCCGAAATAGGCTTACACCGGCTGCTTGGCCTTCACCGTCCCGGTCCGTTCCAGCTTGCCCCAGCCGACTACGGCACCGCGCAAGGCGGTCGAGATCGAGCGCATCACCACATAATACATCAGCTGGCGATAGCCGAAGCGCTGCAGCATCAGCCACCAGAGCAGGCTCCAGTTCTCGCGCTTTTCCATCGCGAAGCCGATCACCGCGGCGGCGATGTCGACCAGCGTGAAGACGACATAATAGATGCCGACGGTGACCAGACTCTGGTTGGAATACTCCGAGCCGTGCTGGATGTAGGCGACCCATTGCGACAGCAGCTGGAACACCAGCAAGACGTCGGCGACGGGAGCCAGCGCGGTGAGGATGATCTGGAACATCCACACCTGCGGCAGCGCCACCATACCCAACATGCCGTAGCGCCTGTTGAAGGTCATGTCGCGGTACTTCCACAGGCACTGCAGGGTGCCATAGGCCCAGCGGAAGCGCTGCTTGGCAAGGGTGCGGAATGACGACGGCGCTTCGGTCCAGGCAATCGCCGACGAATCGAAATGGACGCGGAAGCCGGCGCGCTGCAGATGAATGGTGAGGTCCTGGTCCTCGGCCAGAGTGTCCGCGGGATAGCCGCCGAGATCGAGCAGCACCTGGCGCCGCCACGCCCCGACCGCGCCCGGCACCACCGTCAAGGTGTCGAGGGCGGCGAGCGCCCGGCGCTCGAGGTTCTGCGCCACCACGTATTCCAGCGCCTGCCAGCGCGTGATCATGTTGAAGCGGTTGCCGACCTTGGCATTGCCGGCGACCGCGCCGATGGTCGGATCGACGAACCAGCGCACCAGGCGCGAAATCGTCTCGCGATCGAACTGGGTGTCGGCATCGAGCGCCACCACCACGTCGCCCTTGGCGCGGGCCAGGCCGAGATTGAGCGCCCGTGCCTTGCCGCCGTT
>NZ_JBWZET010000241.1:0-6312 GCF_056722145.1 Rhizomicrobium sp.
TCTCACTTCTTCTTTTCGATAAAGCCGCCGCCGAGGGCGCGGATGAGGGCGATGTCGTGGGCGAACGCCTGGGCTTCGAGATCGGCCACCGCCATGCGGATCGCGAGCAGGCGGTCTTCCACCGTCAGCACATCGATGTAGCGGGCGAGGCCGGCGTCGTAGCGGGTCTTGATCACGCGATAGGCGTTCTCGCTGTCGCTGAGCGCCTTCTTGGCATGGACAAGCTGGTTTTCCAGCGCCTTGCGGTCGCCATAGGCGTCGGCGACTTCGCGCAGCGCCCCGGCCAGCGTCTTGTCGTAGAGCGCCACGGCGGCGTCGTACTTGGCGCGGGAAGCGCGGTAGATCGCGTCGTTGCGGCCGTAGTCGAAGATCGGCAAGCGCAGCGCCGGGCCGATCCCGGCCATCTCCGACGAATTGCGCAGCAGGTATTTCGCATCGAGCGTGCCGAGGCCGTACATGCCGGTGAGATCGATGTTGGGATAGAAGTTCGCGTGTGCCGCATCGATGCCGTAGCCGGCGGCTTCGGCGTTCTTGCGCGCGGCGACGATATCCGGACGCCGTCCGATCAAATCGGCCGCGATCGCGGTGGGCAAACCGTTCGAGCGCAAGGGATGGGTGTTGGCGGGCGTGATGGCAAGCCCGTAATCGGGGCCTTTGCCGGCCAGCGCGGCGATAGCGTGGCGGACGCGGTCCACCGTCGCCTTCACCGCCTCAAGCTGCACCTTGGCCGCTTCCACTTGGGCGCGGGCCTGGCTGAGCGAGGCTTCGTTCTCGAGCCCGGATTTGAAGCGCTTTTCGACCAGATCGGCGCTTTGCGTGCGGACGTCGACGGCGTTTTCGCAGGTCGCCTGATCGGCAAAGAGCTGGGTCAGAATGGCGTAATAGGTCGCCATGCCGGCGGCGATCTGCAGTTTCGCGGAGGCTTCGTCGGCGCGGGCGGCCTCGGCGACCGAGAGCGCGGCGCGGAAATTGGCGTGGTTCTTCCCGAACAGGTCGAGCTGGTACTGCATCCCCAGCGACAGTGCCGCCATATTGTGCACGCCCTTGGGCAGATTGGCCTCGAACATCTGGCCGAGCGGGGTGTTGGGAATGCCGATGTTCTGGGTGATCTCGGTTTCCATCGCGGTTGCGTCGCCGACCACGGTCGGCCACAGCAGCGATTCATTGATGTCGGCCATTGCCTCAGCGGCATGCACGCGGGCGGCGGCCATCTTGAGGTCGGGCGAATCCTTCAGCGTATCGGCGATGAGGCGGTCGAGCTGCGGGTCCTGATAGGCGGTCCACCACGCTTCCACCGGCCATTCGGCGGCTGGAGACGCGAGACTTTTGGCCGATTCGAATGCCGCAGGCGCGGCCATTTCAGGCGTAGGACCAAGGTCAGGCGCGCAACCGGACAGCGAGAGCGCGACCAGACCGGCGAGAACAGCACTGCTGTTCAGGGCGTTTCGGCGCAAATAGGCCATTGGCTCCCCGCCATGTGTACGATACAGTACGGTACAAACACGAAGTTGACGGCAGAGTCAAGGTAGGGTCAGAAAGGACCATGGAAAATCTGGACGCCAAGAAGCTGACGCCCGATACGCGTCGCGGCCATATCCTGGACATCGCCCACGCGGCGTTCATCCGCGAGGGCTATGCCGGCACGTCGATGTCGCGCATCGCGGCCTTGCTCGGCGGGTCGAAGACGACGCTATACAATTATTTCGAATCCAAGAAAGAGCTGTTCGTCGCCGTCGCCGATCGCGAATGCGCCAAGCTGTTCGATCAGATTTTCGTCGCCTCCGAGATTGCCGGCGATTTCCGCGACCGCGTGCTCGAACTGGCGCGGCGGATGCTCGGCACCATGCTGGCCGACGACATGATCGCCGCCTATCGCCTGATCGTCGCCGAGTCGGGGCGCTTCCCCGAGATCGGCCACGCCATGCACGACATCGCGCTCAGGCGCGGAACGCAGCATCTGGCGGCGTTTTTCAAGCGCGCGATGGAGGCCGGCGAGATGCGCGAGGTCAATCCCAAGATGGCGGCCGAGCAGTTCCTCGATCTCGCCTCGGGCACGCTGCACAAGATCCGGCTATGGAACGTGGCACCGACGATCGAGGCCGCGCGCATGGCGCAGGAGGCCGAACGCATCGCCGCCACCTTCCTCGCCGCGTTCGGCAACGACAGCCTCAGCCGCGAGGCGCGGAGATATTCAGGGTACTGATTGTTACCTCTACCCTTGTGGGAGAGGGCGCAAAATCTTGCACTTAGCGGCGCGCAAGAATCCCGACGCTGAATTGACTCGCCGCTAAGCGCTAGATTTTGCGGGTGAGGGGGCAGAGGCACGATCCCCCTCACCTGAAAAATCATCGCCGTTAGCGTTGCGCCAATCGTGCGTGCTCGGCCATCGCCACGGCGCAACGCTAACGCCGTGATTTTTCTTCCTCTCCCACAAGGGGAGAGGAAAACCGCTTTGGGAAGAAAGAGATTGCAAGGGCGGCTTGGCAGTTTTTTTGGGGAAACGTGCCTACGCGGGTTACGCGCCGCCGCCCTTGCAGTCATCGCGGGCTTGCGCCGGCGAAGAATGGATCACTCATTGACTGTACTGTACAGTACAGTAGACTATGCGGCGCCAAAGTCAAGCGAAAACTCTTACGTTCGGGCAGCCACGGAGGTTAAACAGGCGCCATGGTTATGGTGGAGGGCAGGAAGCCCAGACCCGACGAGCGTCGCGCCGCGATCCTGGATATCGCGCGGGAGGCTTTTTTGCAGGACGGCTATTCGGGCACGTCGATGTCGCGCATCGCGGCCTTGGTCGGTGGCTCGAAGGCGACGCTGTACAGCTATTTCCCGTCGAAGAAAGATCTGTTCGTCGCGGTCATCGATCGCGAAACGACCGGTCTTTACGATCGCATCTTCAATATGAAACTGACCGCTGAGGAGCCGCACGCCGCGATCACCGAGCTGGTCCGCCGCTGCCTCGATGGCCTGCTCAGCGATACCATCGTATCGGGCTACCGCCTGATCATCGCCGAGGCCGGCCGGTTTCCGGAAATCGGCAAGACGACTTACGAACTCGCGGTGCGCCGCGGCCTGGAGCGAATCGCCCGCTTTTTCGCCAAGGCGGTTCAGGACGGCACGCTGCGCCCCTGCAATCCGCACGAAGCGGCCGACACCTTTCTCGACCTTACCGCCGGCAACCTGCACACGCAGCGCCTGTGGAATTCGATCGAAGCCCTCGACGGACCGGCGCTGGATGCCGAAACACGCCGGATTACTGCGGTCTTTCTCGCAGCTTACGGGAACGAGGAGTTAAGTCGCACGGCGCGGGATGCGAACCGGGGTTGACTGTGACTTTGGCGCGCGGAAGGCGGCGTCAACAGAGCTGTGCTTGACTTAAGGTACGCCGCTTGATTTGTCTCGCCCCGCTTCGAGGACCGTCGCATTATCGCGGCAGCAACTCGACTTAAGGCTTTTATCGGATGACGCGCGCATTCCTTTTCCCCGGGCAGGGAAGTCAGGCCGTCGGTATGGGCAAGGTGCTGGCCGATGCCTTCGCCTCGGCCCGGGACGTTTTTCAGGAAGTCGACGAAGCCCTGTCGCAGAATCTCTCCCGGTTGATGTGGGAAGGCCCCGAGTCCGATCTCGTCCTGACGGCCAACGCCCAGCCGGCAATCATGGCCGCTTCCATCGCCGTCGTGCGCGTGATGCAGCGCGAGGCCGGGCTTGAGCTTCATACCCACGGCAAACTCGTCGCCGGCCATTCGTTGGGCGAATATACCGCCCTGTGCGCTGCCGGCGCCTTCAGCCTCGCCGATACGGCGCGCCTGTTGAAGATCCGCGGCACCGCGATGCAGTCGGCCGTGCCGGTCGGCGAGGGCGCCATGTTCGCGCTGATCGGGGCCGACGTGGCGCTGGCCGAAGAGGTCGCTGCCGAAGCCGTCGCCGACGCCGTCGAATCGAATCCGGTCTGCGTCGTCGCCAACGACAATGCCCCCGGACAGGTCGTGATCTCCGGCCTCAAGGCCACCGTCACCCGCGCCGGTGAACTCGCCAAGGCCAAAGGCGTCAAGCGCGCTCTGCCGCTCGCCGTTTCTGCGCCCTTCCATTGCCCGCTGATGCAGCCCGCCGCCGACAAGATGGCCGAGGCGCTGGCGGCCGTGACCATTCGCCCGCCGGTCGTGCCGGTGGTGGCCAATGTCACCGCGCTGCCGACCAGCGAACCCGAAACCATCCGCCGCCAACTGGTGGAACAGGTCACCGGCCGCGTCCGCTGGCGCGAGAGCGTGTTGTCGTTCCGCGGCCTCGGTGTGGAGACCACCGTCGAATTCGGCGGCAACAAGGTCCTCACCGGCATGGTCAAACGCATCGACAAGGATCTGGCCAACGTCAGCCTTGATGCCCCCGCCGACATCGAAGCTTTCGCGAGGACCCTGTAAATGTTCGATCTGACCGGCAAGGTCGCTCTCGTCACCGGTGCGTCCGGCGGTATCGGCGGCGCCATCGCCAGGGCGCTGCATGCCCAGGGCGCCACCGTGGTGCTGTCCGGCACCCGCGCCGACGCACTCGCGGCGTTGAAGGCGGAATTGGGCGAGCGGGCGTTCGTCGCCATCTGCAATCTCGCCGATTCGGCCTCGGTGGAAGCCCTGCCGAAAGCGGCCGAGGCTGCCGCTGGGGCACCGATCGACATCCTCGTCAACAATGCCGGCGTCACCAAAGACAACCTGTCGATGCGGATGAAGGATGAGGAATGGGAGACGGTCATCGCCGTCGATCTCACGGCCGCCTTCCGACTCAGCCGTGCCGTGCTGCGCGGCATGATGAAGAAGCGCTGGGGCCGCATCATTTCGGTGACCTCGGTCATCGGTTCGACCGGTAACCCGGGTCAGTGCAATTATGCCGCGGCCAAGGCGGGCCTGGTCGGCATGTCGAAATCGATCGCCTACGAGGTCGCCAGCCGTGGCGTCACCGTCAATTGCGTCGCCCCCGGATTCATCGGAACGCCGATGACCGATGTGCTCGCCGATGCGCAGAAACAGGCCATATCCGCGAAAATTCCCGCGTCCCGCATGGGCGAGCCGAAGGAAATCGCCGCCGCCGTCGTCTATCTGGCGAGCGAGGAAGCGGCCTATGTGACCGGCCAGACGGTGCACGTCAACGGCGGTCTCGCTATGGTTTAGTTGCGAATTCAATCACTTAGTGCCTGTGGCGGTCGGTGAGTCTTTGTGTTACGAAACTGCCAACCCCCACTAGGATTTCGTCAGTGAGGGCCCTTGCCGCGGGCCATGTCCAACGCAAGCGCGGCGTGAAAAATGAAGGAAAGGCTTAGACAAGCAATGAGCGATACTGCCGAACGCGTGAAGAAGATCGTCATCGAGCATCTTAACGTGGATGCCGAGAAGGTCACCGACACAGCGTCGTTCATCGAAGACCTCGGCGCCGACAGCTTGGACACGGTCGAACTGGTTATGGCGTTCGAAGAGGAATTCGGGATCGAAATTCCCGACGACGCGGCCGAGTCGATCGTGACCGTTGGTGACGCCGTCAAGTACATCGACAAGGCCAACGCCTGACACCATCGATCGGGAGGCGCAGCGCCTGCGCCGGTTTTCAGATGCGTAGAGTCGTAGTGACTGGGCTGGGGCTCGTCACGCCGCTGGCAAGTGGCGTGGAAGGTACCTGGGAGCGCCTCGTTGCCGGGCAATCAGGCGCGCGGCGCATCGAGAAATTCAATACCGACGATCTTGCTACCAAGATCGCCTGTATGGTCCCGAAGGGCGACGGCACGAACCACACGTTCAACGCCGACGCCTGGGTGGATGCCAAAGAGCAGCGCAAGGTCGACGAGTTCATCGTCTTCGGCCTTGCCGCCGCACAGCAGGCGGTCACCGACTCCGGCTGGGTGCCTCAGAGCGAGGAAGACAAACAGCGCTCCGGGATCATGATCGGCTCGGGTATCGGCGGCCTTGAAGGCATTGCCGAGACCACGCTGCTCATGGCCGAGAAGGGACCCCGCCGGGTGTCGCCCTTCTTCATTCCGGGACGGCTGATCAACCTCGTTGCGGGCTACGCCTCCATCCGGTTCGGCTACAAAGGTCCGAACTCGGCGGTGGTGACGGCCTGTGCGACCGGGGCCCATGCCATCGGCGATGCCGCGCGCATGATTGCGCTCGACGATGCCGACGTCATGCTGGCGGGCGGGGCGGAAGCCTCGATCTGCCGGATCGGTATCGCCGGGTTCAACGCCTGCCGGGCGATCGCCACCAAGTACAATGACACGCCCGAAAAGGCCTCGCGCCCTTACGACAAGGATCGCGACGGCTTCGTCATGGG
>NZ_JBWZET010000242.1:0-7878 GCF_056722145.1 Rhizomicrobium sp.
ACCCTGTGCCAAGCTTCTCACATCTGGCGCGTCCAGGCACCTGGATCCCCTTCTCCTCGCGGCCCTCGCATTTGCTCGCGCCACTTGGCCGGGGATGACAGGGCCTGCACGAATAGGCGCTTCCCTCACACGTCCAGCGTCGCGTACAGCGCGTTGTCCTGGATGAATTCGCGGCGGGGTTCGACCACTTCGCCCATCAGTTTGGCGAAGAGGTCGTCGGCGTCGTCGGCGTGTTCCACTTTCACCCTCAGCAGCGTGCGCGCGTTTTCGTCGAGCGTGGTTTCGTACAGCTGCGACGCGTTCATTTCGCCGAGGCCCTTGTAGCGCTGCAGGCTGAGGCCCTTGCGGCCCCAGTCGTAGATCGCATTGAGCAGTTCGCTCGGCGCGCGCACTTCCACCGTTTCGTCCTTGCGCGTCAGCTGGCCGACCTTGAGATAGACGTTCTTCAGATCGTCGGTCATGCGGTCGAGCTTGCGCGCGTCGGTGGAACCGATCAGGGCGCCGTCGATCGCCACCATCTCGCGCACGCCGCGTACTTCGCGCCAGAATTTGAGGCCGCCGTCGCTGGTCGGTTCGCCCTGCCAGCCGCGTTCGGTCTCGTCCGACAACAGATCGAGGCGGCGCGCGATATAGTCGGCCGCTTCCCGCGCCTTGTCGGGATCGGTGAGCACGTCGGGATTCATGGCGCCGGCGATCGCCGCCTGCTCGAGCATGAAGCGCGGATAATGCTGCGGGAAATTGGCCAGCGCCGCGCCGGTGGAGCGCGCCTTCTCGACGATGGCGGTAAGGTCGGCGCCGGTCACGACTTCGCCGGTGTGCAGTTTCAGCGAGGCGCCCGCGGTGCCTTCGCCGATGAGATAATCCTCCAGCGCGCGCTCGTCCTTCAGATAGCGCTCGGACTTGCCGCGGGCCGCCTTATACAGCGGCGGCTGGGCGATGTAGACGTGGCCGCGTTCGATCAGCTCCGGCATCTGGCGATAGAAGAACGTCAAGAGCAGGGTGCGGATATGGGCGCCATCGACGTCGGCGTCGGTCATGATGATGATCTTGTGATAGCGCAGCTTGTCGGGATTGAACTCCTCGCGGCCGATGCCGGTGCCGAGCACGGTGATCAGGATCGCGATTTCCTGGCTCGACAGCATCTTGTCGAAGCGCACGCGCTCGACGTTGAGGATCTTGCCGCGCAACGGCAGCACCGCCTGGTTGGCGCGATTGCGGCCCTGCTTGGCCGAGCCGCCGGCGCTTTCGCCCTCGACGATGAAGAGTTCGCACTTGGAGGGATCGCGTTCCTGGCAATCGGCGAGCTTGCCGGGCAGCGAGGCGCCGTCGAGCGCACTCTTGCGCCGGGTCAGTTCGCGCGCCTTGCGGGCGGCTTCGCGGGCGGCGGCGGCTTCCACCACCTTGCCGACGATGCTCTTTGCTTCCGAAGGATGGCGCTCCAGCCAGTCGCCGAGCTTGTCGAGCACGACGCTTTCGACCACGGGGCGCACTTCGGAGGAGACCAGCTTGTCTTTCGTCTGTGAACTGAATTTCGGGTCCGGCACCTTCACCGACAAGACGCAGGTGAGGCCCTCGCGGCAATCATCGCCGGTGAGCTGAACCTTGTCCTTCTTGGAGGCCATTTCATCGGCGTATTTCGTCACCACGCGGGTCAGCGCGGCGCGGAAGCCGGCCAGATGCGTGCCGCCGTCGCGCTGCGGGATGTTGTTGGTGAAGCACAGCATCGTCTCGTGATAGCTGTCGTTCCAGGTCAGCGCGGCTTCCACCGTGATGCCTTCGCGTTCGGCGCTCATGCAGACGGGCGCGGCGATCAGCGCGGTCTTGGCGCGATCGATGAACTTCACGAACTGTTCCAAGCCGCCTTCGTAATGCAGCTTCACTTCCTTGGGCTCGACGCCGCGCTTGTCGGTGAAATAGATGACGATGCCGGAATTGAGGAAGGCGAGTTCGCGCAACCGGTGTTCCAGCGTGCCGAAATCGTATTCGGTCTTGGTGAAGGTCTGGGTCGAGGCGAGGAAGGTCACTTCGGTGCCGCGCTTGCCGGGCGCCTCCTGCACCACTTTCAGCGGCGCCACGGCATCGCCGTGGGCGAAGCGGATGTAGTGTTCCTTGTCGTCGCGCCAGACGCGCAGGTCGAGCCATTCCGACAGGGCGTTGACCACCGAGACGCCGACGCCGTGCAGGCCGCCGGAGACCTTGTAGGCGTTGTCGTCGAACTTACCGCCGGCGTGCAGCTGGGTCATGATGACTTCGGCCGCCGACACGCCTTCCTCGGGATGGATGTCGGTCGGGATGCCGCGGCCGTTGTCGCGCACTGTCACCGAGCCGTCGGGATTGAGGATGACATCGATGCGGTCGGCATAGCCGCCCAGCGCCTCGTCGATGGCGTTGTCGACGACCTCGTAGACCATGTGGTGCAGGCCGGAGCCGTCGTCGGTATCGCCGATATACATGCCGGGGCGCTTGCGCACCGCGTCGAGGCCTTTCAATACCTTGATGCTCTCGGCGCCGTAATCGGACGATCCGCTGTTGCCGTTGCCGCCGCCGTTGGGGGCGTCGTTGTTTTCTTCGCTCATCAGCTCACCGCCACTCCTGCGCCGGCACCGACCATGATGACCGCCGCGGTTCTGTTTATGTTTTTGCGAGCCCGCCGGCTCGTGAGGAAGCTGCGCACCTGCGCCGCTGCGCCCGCGTAGGCGAGCATGATCGCGGGGATCAGCACCGCCGTCGCCGCCACCAGCTGGGCGTATCCGACCCCATTCAGATGCCGCAAATCGATCACCTGCGGAAACAGCGCCAGGAAGAATCCCATCGCCTTGGGATTGCCGAGCGTGACCGACAGATGGCTGAAAAAACTCTGTCTCGCCGTGGCGGGCACGATCTCGGGCATCTCGCTCACCTCGGCAGTCCAGTACTTATAGCCCATGTAGAGGAGATAAAGCGCGCCCGCATATTTGATGATCAGGAAACCCGTTCCCAGCGCGCTCGCGAGGCCGGCGAGGCCGAAGGCTGACAGTGTCATCCAGACGAGATCGCCGGCCAGAACGCCGATCGCGCCGGGCACGCAGGAGCGAAAGCCTGAGCCCAGCGAGCGCGCCACGATGGCGATCACGCCGGGGCCGGGCACGGCAATGCAGATCGCGTACAGCGTGCAGTAGATCAGGTACGAATTCCACGAGATCATGGGGTGTCCATAAGCCCGAAATGGCTGTTGTCAACGGTGAAAACATCGGCGCGGGCGCTGAGGCTTTCGAACAGCGACAGGTCGGTTCCGGTCATCCAGGCCTGGGCGCCGAGGGCAAGGATTTCGTCGAACAATGCGGCTCTTCTGCGGCTGTCGAGATGGGCGGCGACTTCGTCGAGCAAGAGAAGCGGGGCGCGGCCGTCACGCAGCCGCGACAGCTCCCAGGCATCGGCCAGGATGATGGAAACCAGCAGCGCCTTCTGCTCGCCGGTGGAGCATTCGCGGGCGTCGGCGCGCTTCACCACATGGCGGACGGCGAGGTCGGAGCGATGCGGCCCGCAAACGGTGTGGCCGCTTTCGGCATCGGCAATGCGGGTGCGGGCGAAGAGATCGCGCAAGCGGCTTTCGGCGTCGGGGCCGAATTCGGCGAGGAGCACGTCGGCTTCGCCTTCCATCGCCAGTTGCGCCTGCGGGAATGCGCCCTTTTCGCCGCGCTCGGCGAGCATGGTGTTGAGCTGCGCCACGGTTTCGCCGCGCGCCACCGCCATCGCCGCGCCGGCCTCGGCCATTTCCTTTTCCAGCCCATCGAGCCACATCGGATCGCGCGGGCCGTATTTGAGCAGCTTGGCGCGTTCGCGCATCGCGGTTTCGTAGCGCACGACGCGGCGGCCGTGACCGGGATCGAAGCCGAGCACCAGCCGGTCGATGAATTTGCGCCGCGCGCTCGCGCCTTCGCAGAACAGCCGGTCCATCGCCGGCGTCAGCCAGGTCATTTGCACGAGATCGCCGAGATCGGGGGAGGCCGCCGGCACGCCGTTGAGCCGCACTTGCCGCCGCTCGCCGCCGCCAGGGCCGAGCGTCAGGCCGGTGCCGATTTGATAGGTCTCGCCGGAGCGCATGACACTCGCCGCCACCGCCCACAGCGCGTCGGAGGGCGCCGACGGGCCGCGACGGATGTGTTCGGAGAGTTTCGCGCCGCGCAGGCCCCGGCCGGGCGCCAAGAGCGAGATGGCGTCGAGCACATTGGTCTTGCCGGCGCCGTTCGGCCCCGCCAGCACCACCGGCCGTCCACTGACGATCAGCTCGACGCTGGCGTAAGAGCGGAAATTGGTCAGCGCCAGGCGCGTGACCGCGAGCCGGACGTCCCGCTCCGCGCGCATTTCAGCCTGACGCTCAGTTTCCATTCACACACTCAATGTCATCCCCGGCCTTGCGAAGCCGAAGGCGAAGCAGGAGAACGGGGACCCAGGTCCAACCGGCAAGACGCCGTCGAAATATGGCTCCGTGCCCGCCTTCAACGACCACGCTGCTCGATCACCTGGGTCCCCTTTCCCTTCGCGCTGCGCGCTACGGCCGGGGATGACAGGTGGTGCTCACACCCGCATGGGCATGAGGACGTAGAGCGTGCGGGCGTCTTCGGGGTCTTCGATCACGGTGGGCGAGCCCGCGTCCGAGAGCAGGAACCGCACCGCCTTGCCCTCGATCTGGCCGGTGATGTCGAGCACGTATTTGGCGTTGAAGCCGATCTCGATCGATGTCGCCGAATAGTTCGCCGCCAGCTCTTCGGTTGCGGTGCCGCTTTCCGGATTGACCACGGTCAGCGTCACCTTGTCCTTGGCGATGACCAGCTTCACGGCGCGGGTCTTGTCGGCGGAGATGGTGGAGACGCGGTCGACCGCCAGCCCGAAATCCTTGGCTACGAGCGACAGCGCCTTGTCGTTGCCCGACGGGATCACGCGCTGGTAATCGGGGAAGGTGCCGTCGATCAGCTTCGACGTCAGGTCGACGCCGTTGAAGGCGAACTGGATCTTGGTGTCCGACAGCGCAATCTCGATCGCCCCATCGGCATCATCCAGAAGGCGGCGCAGCTCGGCGACGGTCTTGCGCGGCACGATCACGCCCGGCATGTCGGTGGCGCCTTCGGGCAGCTCGAGTTCGAAGCGGGCGAGGCGATGGCCGTCGGTCGCGACCGCGCGCAGGGCCGGCGCTTTGCCGTCCTTCGCCGCGTGGACATAGATGCCGTTGAGATAAAAGCGCGTCTCTTCGGTGGAGATGGCGAAGCGCGTCTTGTCGATCAGCCGCTTGAGGTCGTCGGCCGCCAGCTTGAAGCGGTGCGGCAGGGCGCCGGCCGCCATCGCCGGGAAATCTTCCTTGGGCAGGCAGGCGAGTTCGAACCGCACCGTGCCGGCCGAAACCTGCAGGCGGCCCGCGTCGCCGGCGAGCAGCTCCACTTGCACCTGCGCCCCATCGGGCAGCTTGCGGACGATGTCGTAGAGCATGTGGGCGGGGGCGGTGGCGGCGCCGTTGCGCAGCACGTCGGCCGGCAGCGCTTCGACGATCTCGATGTCGAGGTCGGTAGCGGTGAGCTTCACCTGGCCCTTGGCGGCTTCCACCATGACGTTGGAGAGGATTGGAATGGTGTTGCGCCGCTCGACGACGCTCTGGACGTGGCTGAGCGCCTTGAGGAAGGCTCCGCGTTCGACGTTGATCTTCATGGCTGCCGCCCGTCTGGATGTTGATCGCCCGGCCGCCCCCACAGCGCCCGGTAAGTCCTTGATTCTGCTGAGATGGATTCCGTCAGACTCAAGTGCGAAACCATAGCAGGCGAGACGCCAGAACGCTAGCGGGCGCAGGGGGTTAGCTTACCTCCCCCTTGTGGGGAGGTCGACGCGCAGCGTCGGGTGGGGGGCTGCGCCGACGCGCGCCACACCTCCACCTCGCCCCCACTTCGGGGGAGAGGTCAGCGCGCAGCGCTGGGTGAGGGGGTGCTGACGTCTGGCACATCCACTTCGGGGGAGAGAGGTCGACCGGCGAAGCCGGGCGGGCGCACCCACGCCGCCAAACGAACACCCCGCCCCTTTCTGCCCCCGCGGGCACAAGACTCTCACCCCCGCACACAAACCGCGGGGGAAGTGTCATCCGATGCAGCGAAGCGGCAGCGGAGGACGAAGGGGGCTTAGCGATGAGTGAATTTTCGCACCATCGCACCGACGATAGACGCGACAACTGCTGCAACACCATAGATCTGTAGTCTTGTGAATTGGATGTCAAACAAGCTCGCGATGTAGCCTGAACACAATGTAACTGTAGCCGCAGCCGTCCCCATGGCCACCAGGACGATCAATAAGCGAAGTCGATGGCGCGCGCGTTCTTGTTTCGATATTTGTGTCCACTTCACACGCGAAAACCACGTCAAAAGCCCAGCCATCGTCAACATCATTGCAAAGCCAAAACATAGTGCAAAGAATTCGTACACGGACGATATGTTTTTTATAACGTCAATGCCGCCAATCTGTCCTGTAAGGGACTGAACTAGCGTCGATGAATTGATTTGTGGGGCGTTCCCTTTCAAAACGCGGCTTAAATGAGGGTTGGGCTTCAGCAGAAGGTAGAAGAATAGAATGGCAATGCCAGACAAAGAATACAGCAGCAAATTGGCCGCAAATTGAAGTCTCTTGCGAGCCCTATGGAGCGGGGCCATTCGAAAATGGATTTCCCAGGAAAACACATTTTTCGGTGACAGGTTTCTTTTTTCCGCAATTGCTACAGCAAGAACATCTCGAATATATATTCCGATGTCCTCAATGCGCCGGTCGCATGTGATATGTGCGACGCCAGCAATAAATATCGCAAACGGCAGCGCTAGCAGGATGTCGACTGCCTGATCCTTTGCGCTTGAACTTACGATAGCCAAGCCGCCGCCAATGATTGTCATCGTGAAATAAAACAGCGTGTCACGATACGTGAGGCGCCCAATCTGTTCGTCTTTCAGTTTATCGAATTCGAGAAGATCATGATCTTCCATTGGTCAGCCCCTCGAGCCCCTCGATGCATGCTGCCTTAGTCAACAACCCCTCGCACCGCGGCATGCGCGCGCAAGCTCAGTAGAGTTCTTCAGAGTTGTTTCGCGTGCACGGCGTTTCTTTTTGATTTTGGAAAGATTGTTGTTCCTGACGTCCTAAACCAAGTCTGGCGTAATGAAACGGAGCGCGAGGTGGTATTCCCTTGAAACTGGCCGTCTTGCTCTTACATCTACAGAGCGTTGTGTTCTGTCCGCCGGCTGTTTCACCAGAGCGAATGATTCTGAGAGCGAATTGCGGTTCCCGCGCTTCTGCGTGTGCTAGTGAATCGCAAACAGAAGCGAATTTGTTTGTGGGGCAAGCGGTTCGGGTTCTGTTTAAAGGGATTCGAATTCGATTCCGGCAAATAGAGCCCTCTTCGGCCCTTACGGGCCACTTCCCCCACGGTCTTCGTGCCGGTGGCGAGACCCGTGTGCCCGCGGGGGCAGAAAAGAGAGTGCCGCCGGGGCAGAACCCGCGGGGGCAGAAAAGAGAGTGCCCGCGGGGGCAGAACCCGCGGGGGCAAAACCCGCGGGGGCTGAACCCGCGGGGGCAGAATACGCGGCAAAAAAAGATGCCTCGCTCGCTCCGCGTCTCCGCGTGAATCGCGTTCTTCCGGAACCGGCCTAATAAGGCGATTGATCTGTGGTGTCAGGGCCTTAACGGGATTTGAATTCGATTTTTCGATTTTTGTGCGGCGGAGCGGTATGGATGGCCGCCTTGCCAAAACGATCAAGCCGCCGCCCGGCCAGCTCTGCTCAGACCGGCTTCACCAGGACGTGCTTCTTCTTGCCGATCGAAAGCTTCAGCACGCCTTGAGCAAGATCGGTTTCGGCGACGGCGGCCTTCACATCG
>NZ_JBWZET010000243.1:0-4098 GCF_056722145.1 Rhizomicrobium sp.
GTCGCGTGCGGATTGTACAGATGCAACAGCCCGAAGAGCGCGGCCGAGAACAGCAGCGCCACGCTGGTGCCGAACATGTCTTCGATGATGCGGAAAATCCCGCCGCGGAAAATGACCTCTTCGCAGATGCCCGACAGGATCGTCATTGCCGCTATCGGCAGCAGCAGCGGGGCGCTCCCGAAGCCTTGCCAGGTGGCCGCCTTGGCCGCGAACAGTCCGCCATAGACGAGCGCGAACAATACGATCGCCAGAACAAAACCGCCGACCACCAGTTTCACGCCGCGGCGCAATCCGAGTTCGATGATGTGGCGGCGTTCCAGCAGTCCGACCAGCAGCCCATAAAGGCTGATGATGAGAATGCAGATGACGACATCAACCCCGAACACGGTGATCGGGCGCATATCCTTGGCGGTGTGCGGCAGAATCTGGAGTTGCAGCAAGTATTGCGGCGCGCCATAGGCCAGTGTCAGCACGAAGAAGAACACCAGCAGCCGCAACAGCCCTAAACGGCGCAGGAAACTGCCGGTCTTGGCCATCGCTTCAGCCCTTCACAAACACGGCGTGGCCATCCTTAAGGCGCACCCGCTCTTCGGCGAGAAGTTTCAGCGCGGCGGGATACAGCCTGTGCTCTTCCACCAGCACGCGGGCGGCCAGCGTGTCGGGGGTGTCGTCGATCGCCACCGGCACCGCGACTTGGGCGATGATCGGGCCGGCGTCGAGTTCGGGCACCACGAAATGCACGGTGCAGCCCGACACCCGCATGCCCGACAGCAGCACCTGTTCGTGGACGTGCACGCCCTTGAACAGCGGCAGCAGCGACGGGTGGATGTTGATCAGGCGCCCTTCCCAGCGGCGCACGAACCAGTCCGACAGGATGCGCATGAAGCCGGCGAGGCAGACGATTTCGACGCCGGCATTGATGAGGGCGGTATCGAGCGCCCGGTCGAACGCCTCGCGCGTTTCGTAGGCCTTGTGGGGAATGACGATGCTGGGGATGTCGGATTGGGCGGCGTAGGTGAGCCCCTCGGCATTGCCGATGTTGGACACCACCAGCTCGATCTCGGCCGGGAAGTCGGGCATGGCGGCCGCCGCGATCAGCGAGCGCATGTTGCTGCCGCGACCGGAGATCAGGATGCCGACGCGCTTCATAGTCTCAGTTTCCCCCGATATCGCACTTTCGCTTCGCCGTCGCCCGCCACCAGCGCGCCGATCACCTGGGCCGTATCGCCGTTGTCGCGGAAGGCTGCCAGCACCGCCTCGGCCTTGTCCGGCGCCGCCACCGCGATCAGGCCGATGCCGCAATTGAAGGTGCGCAGCATCTCGTCGGCCGGAATCGAGCCGCCGCGCGCCAGCCAATCGAACACGCCGGGCAACGCCCAGGCGGCGAGGTCGATTTCGGCATCGAGCCCGGCCGGCAACGCCCGCGGCGTGTTTTCGGTGAGGCCGCCACCGGTGATGTGGGCGAGACCCTTGACGCCGCCGGTCTTGATCGCCGCCAGCGCGCTCATCACATAGAGTCGGGTCGGCGTCAGCAGGGCCTCGCCGAGGGTCAGCGGATTGGCGAACGGGGCGCAGGAATCGTAATCGGCGCCGACATGCTCGACGACGCGGCGCACCAGCGAAAAGCCGTTGGAATGAACCCCCGACGAACCGATGCCGATCAGGACGTCACCGGCTTTCATGTCGGCGGTCTTGGGCAGGATGGCGCCGCGCTCCACCGCACCGACCGAGAAGCCGGCGAGGTCGAAATCGTGTGCGGAATAGAGGCCGGGCATTTCCGCGGTTTCGCCGCCGATCAGGGCGCAGCCGGACTCCTTGCAGGCGCGCGCGATGCCGGCGATCACCCTGGCGGCGGCATCGACCTTCAATTTGCCGGTGGCGTAGTAGTCGAGGAAGAACAGCGGCTCGGCGCCCTGCACCACGATGTCGTTAACGCACATCGCCACGAGGTCCTGGCCGAGGCCATCGTAATGGCCGGTGTCGATGGCAATCTTGAGCTTGGTGCCGACGCCGTCGGTGGACGCGACCAGCACCGGATCGACAAACCCGGCCGCCTTGAGGTCGAACAGGCCACCGAACCCGCCGAGATCGGCATCGGCGCCCGGGCGGCGCGTCGCTTTGGCGGCCGGCGCAATGCGCTCGACCAGGGCCTCGCCGGCATCGATATCAACGCCCGCATCCTTGTAGGTGATCGGAGTGGGATCGGACATCGGCAGCTCGGTTCTGGTGACCGCTCCGTTTAGGCTTGGCGAGGGCGCGCGCGCAAGAAGGTGCGGCGCAGCGCGCACAGTTTCATGACCAACCCGGTCGCCTCGACGGATCGGGAACGGGCGGAGTGAGCGTCGCGACGATTTGGCACAACCCGCGTTGGGCAAGTCGAGGGGCGCGCGGTGACGCGAGTAATGCCCCGATAATTACACACGTATAAATAGCTTAGCGGCGGCCGGGCGCCGATCTTAATTCTATTTCAAACGCTTACAGAGTGCATCCGCAATGTTCCCAATAGCAATTAAGGTTCCCCTCGGCTAAGGCCGCTCCCAGATTTGGGGCTAGGGGGTTGCGTTGGGTGCTGTCCGACTGGGCGTTGCCGTTTTTTGTGCAGGTTTGTTGGTGGGGTGTCAGAGCGCGCCGGATGTTCGTCATTCCGGCGCGGACAGCGTCAAAATGATCACGTTCGGGCAGGCGAAATCGTGTCGATTCATCGCCGATCTTACCGGCACTGCCGTGTCGCTGGCCGACCCGGACCTGTACGCCGCCGCGCTGCAGCGGGCGGTGGAGCTCGCTGCTAAGGATGCGGGCAATGCCGTGGTGATCCGGGGATTTCAGCTGCAATCGGGAGTGCGACCGCACAGTGCCGCGTCGGTTACCGTCGGAGTGTACAGCTGCGATCCTGGAGTGAGTTAAAACAGAAAATTGTTGTGAAATAAATCTTCTATCGTATCTCGACTGGACAACTCGTGTTTAGCGGCGTACGCTTCTGTACAACGATGCAATTACGCGCATTGAACAGGAGAATTCGCCATGTCCGCCGCTATCTCTGATGCTCCCACCTTCCGCGTTCCGGGACGCGGTCACGTTTACACCTCGATCACCGACACCATCGGCAACACGCCTCTCGTCAAGCTGGCGCGGCTGCCGCAGGCCGAGGGCGTTCAGGCGAACATTCTGCTCAAGCTCGAGTTCTTCAATCCGATCGCGTCGGTGAAGGACCGCATCGGCGTCGCCATGATCGATGCCCTCGAACGCGAGGGGAAGATCGAGCCCGGCAAGACGACCCTGGTCGAGCCGACCAGCGGCAATACCGGCATTGCGCTGGCGTTCGTGGCGGCGGCGCGCGGCTACAAGCTGATCCTCACCATGCCGGAATCATTCTCGATCGAGCGGCGCAAGATGCTGGCCTTCCTCGGCGCCGAACTGGTGCTGACGCCGGCGGCTGGCGGCATGAAAGGCGCCATCGCCCGGGCGCAGGAGCTGATCAACGAAATTCCCGACGCCGTCAGCCCGCGCCAGTTCGAGAATCCCGCCAACCCGGAAATCCACCGCCGCACCACCGCCGAAGAGATCTGGAACGACACCCATGGCGATGTCGATGTGGTAGTCGCCGGCTCGGGCACCGGCGGCACCATCACCGGCGTCGGCCAGGTGCTGAAGAAGCGCAAGCCCGTGAAGATCATCGTGGTCGAACCGGAAGACTCGCCGGTGCTGTCGGGCGGCAAGCCGGGGCCGCATAAGATTCAGGGCATCGGACCGGGCTTCGTGCCGCCGGTGCTCGACACCTCGGTCTACGACGAGATCGTCACCATTTCGAATGAATCCGCACTTTCCACGGCGCGCAAGCTGGCACGGTCGGAAGGCATTCCGGTCGGCATTTCGGCGGGCGCGGCGGTGGCGGCGGCGTTCGAAGTCGGTCAGCGCCCCGAATTCGCCGGCAAGACCATCGTCGTGATCATTCCCGATTTCGCCGAACGCTATCTCACCACGGCGCTGTTCGAGGGCCTCGCAGTTCCCGGCTGAGCCTTACCTGTCTCTCCCTGAACTTGGCGGGCCCGTTCGGTCCGCCATTTTTTTGCCAAGCGTCAGGCGTGAGTGGTCTGGCGC
>NZ_JBWZET010000244.1:0-8583 GCF_056722145.1 Rhizomicrobium sp.
GTTTCGGCCTGGTGCCGGTGGTTGGCGCGGCCAACGCCAAGCTTCTCAGGCGGCGACTCAAGGCGGCCGTCGGCCCCAATGTCGTCGGCATTGTCAGTTTGGGCTTGGCCGGAGGTCTCGCGCCACTACCGGAAGTCGGTGATGCGCTGATCGGCAGCCATGTGGTCACCGATCGCGAGCATTACGCCTGCGATCCCGGTTGGTCGAAAGTCCTGCGCACCTGTCTGCCGGACGCCCATTCGGTGGTGATCGCTGGGGTTGACGAGCCGGCGATGCATATGGGCGCCAAAAAGGAGCTGTTCCGCGCCACCGGGGCCCATGCCGTCGACATGGAATCGCATATCGCTGCTCGTTTTGCGCACGAGCGCGGCATCCCGTTCGTCGTCCTCCGGGTGATTTCCGACGATTGCCACCGCACGCTGCCGCCGGCCGCCTTGGAACGGCTCAGCCTCAAAGGCAAACCGCGGCTGTTCGCGATTTTCCGGTCGCTTTGGCGCGAGCCCAGTCAGTTCGGCGAGCTGATGCGCACTGCGAGCGAGGCCGGCACGGCCTTCAAGTCGCTAGTGCGCAGCCTCCGAACGCTCGGTCCCGGCCTTGGCTGTCCCTACCTCGGCTGACTTGATCTCGGCCAGCTTGTGCTCGACATGGCGTGAGAACACGAACTCGGCCGGGCGCTGCTTGGACAGATCGATCTCCGGTGCGAACGGGCCTTCGGTCTTGACCCCGCGCAGGGCGAGCGGCAGCAGCTTGTAGGGCTTCTTGACGGAATCTGAGACCGCGGTGCCTTCGAAGCCGCAATGCACCATGCAATTGGCACACTTCTCGTAGTTGCCGACGCCGTACTTCTCCCAGGCGGTGTCTTCCATCAGCTCCTTGAAGGTCTTCACATAGCCTTCGCCGAGCAGATAGCAGGGCTTCTGCCAGCCGAACACGGTGCGGCAGGGCATCGACCACGGCGAGCATTCATAGGTCTGATTGCCGGCCAGGAAGTCGAGGAACAGCGTCGACTGGGTGAATTCCCACTTCTTGCCGCCATTGCCGCGCTTGAAGATATCGCGGAACAGCGTCTTGGTGCGCTCGCGGTTGAGGAAGTGCTCCTGATCGGCGGCGCGCTCATAGGCGTAGCCGGGAGAGATGGTGATGCCGTCGCAACCGATCGCCATCATCTCGTCGAAGAACTTCGCGGTCCGCTCGGGATCGGCGTCGTTGAAGAGCGTGCAGTTGATCTGGGTGCGGAAGCCCTTTTCCTTGGCGAGCTTCAGCGCGGCGACGGCCTTGTCGTAGGTGCCGTTGAGGCACACCGACTTGTCGTGCATGGCGCGGTCGCCGTCGAGATGGATCGACCAGGTGAAATTCTCGTGCGGCTCGTACTGGTCGATCTTCTTGGCCAGCAGCAGCGCGTTGGTGCACAGGATGACGAACTTCTGGCGTTCGATGTAGCCCTTGACGATCTGCGGCATCTCGCGATGGAGCAGCGGCTCGCCACCGGCGATCGATACGCACGGGGCGCCGCATTCCTCGATCGCCTGCATGCAGTCGTCGTAGCTGAGGCGCTGGTTCAGGATCTCGTCGGGATAATCGATCTTGCCGCAACCGGAGCAGGCGAGGTTGCAGCGGAACAGCGGCTCCAGCATCAGCACCAGCGGATAGCGCGCGCGCCCCGACAGGTGCTGCTTCAGGACATAGGCCCCGATGCGGGCGGCTTGCTTGGCGGGAATACCCAACAGAGTTCTCCTAGATGGTCAGGCGCGCAGTTCGGGCGGCAGGCGGAACTCGATGTGTTCCTTCTTGCCGTCCATCTGCGTGACTTCGGTATTCGGGTTGATCTGGCGCAGCGCGTCGATGACATGCTCGACCAGTTTTTCGGGGGCCGAGGCGCCGGCGGTGATGCCGATGGTGCCCATGCCCTTGATCCATTCGGGATCGAGTTCGCTGCCATCGTTGATGAGATAGGACGGCTTGCCCGCCTCCTTGCCGATTTCGCACAGCCGGTTTGAATTCGACGAATTCTTCGCGCCCACCACTAGGATCACGTCGGCGATCTGGCACAGCTCGCGCACCGCCTGCTGGCGGTTCTGGGTGGCGTAGCAGATGTCGGTGGTTTCCGGCCCGACGATATCGGAGAATTTCCGCTTCAGGGCCGCGATCACGCCGCGGGTGTCGTCGATCGACAGCGTCGTCTGGGTGACATAGGCGACCGGGGTATCGATCGGGATGGCAAGCGCTTCCACGTCGGCTTCCGACTGCACCAGATGCACCGGCGCGCCGACCTGGCCCATGGTGCCTTCCACCTCCGGGTGACCGGCGTGGCCGATCAGGACCAGCGTGCGCCCCGATCCGACGTAGCGCTTGCCCTGGCTATGGACCTTCGACACCAGCGGGCAGGTCGCATCGAGGATCGGCAGGTTGCGCGACTCGGCGACCTTCACGACCGTCTGCGGCACGCCGTGGGCGGAGAAAATCGTCACCGCGCCGTCGGGGACCTCATCCAGCTCCTCGACGAAACGGGCGCCTTTGCTCTTCAGGGTCTCGACCACGAACTTGTTGTGCACGATCTCGTGGCGGACGTAGACCGGCTCGCCGTATTTCTCGAGAGCACGCTCGACGATATCGATCGCCCGGACGACTCCTGCGCAGAAGCCGCGCGGCTGGGCAAGAACGACACGCATGGGACCCTCGACTCCTTGAGATGGGTGACCTTCGTCTAGCACGCTAAATCCCTAGTTGGAAAAGGGAAATCGGTGCCAGCCCGCTGGAGCGCAGTTTCCCGAAAGAGGGGCTCCGGTGCAATCCCTTTCTTTTCCCGGCTGTTGCACCGCTTCCCGTTTGCGCTAGAGAGGGGGGCGGGGAGTGGGGAAAGGACAACATGATGAATACCCTGGGAGCGGCCCTCGACGCAGCGGCCAAAACGACGGAAGCGACCCTGGAACGGGTGCTGGCGCCGCCGCATGGCCTGCACAGCCGCATTCATGAGGCAATGCGCTACGCCACCTTTGCCGGCGGCAAGCGCCTCAGGCCCTTTCTGGTGATCGAATGCGCCGGCCTGTTCGGCGTCGATCCGTCGCGCGCCGCCCGGACCGCAGCTGCCATCGAGGTGCTGCACACCTATTCGCTGGTCCATGACGACCTGCCGGCGATGGACAATGACGATTTGCGTCGCGGCCGCCCCACCACCCATAAGGCTTTCGATGAGGCCACTGCAATCCTGGCGGGCGACGGCCTTCTTACGATCGCGTTCGAGATTCTCAGCAACCCTGAGACGCATCCCTCGGCCGAGGTGCGGGTCAAGCTGATCGCGCGGCTCGCCGAGGCGGCGGGCGCCAACGGCATGATCGGCGGCCAGATGATCGACATGGTGGCGGCGACGCGCAGCTTCGATGTCGAAGAGATCAAGCTGCTGCAGCGGCTCAAGACCGGTCAGTTGTTCGAGTTTTCCTGCGAAGCAGGCGCGATCCTGGCGGACGCGGGAGCAGAGCATCAGGCGCGGCTGAAAGGCTTCGCCCATGACATGGGCCTCGTCTTCCAGATTACCGACGACCTGCTCGACGTCACCTCCACCACGGAGAAGACCGGCAAGGCGGTCGGCAAGGACCAGGACCACGGCAAGGCGACACTGGTGTCCATTTACGGCGTCGATGGGGCCCGCGCGGAAGCAAAAGCGATCGCCGATCGCGCGGTTGCGGCGCTGGAATCGTATGGCGACAAGGCGGCGGCGTTGCGCCAGCTGTTGCCGTTTCTCATCACCCGCGAGTCCTGAAGCGCCATTCCTGAAGCAAGGTTAACTCACATTTCCGCCACCAACGTCGCCAACACTGCTAGGCTGGCGACGGGGCAATGCGTGGAGAGGTTCACAATGTTCAAAGCTTGGTTGCGGGCCGCGTCGATGGCCATGGCGCTGGTGACGGCGGGCGTCGTCGCCCATGCCGAAGATCCGGCGGTCGCGCCGGTGCAGTCGTTCTATGACACACTGGTGTCCACCATGAAGCAGGGCAAACAGCTCGGCATCAAGGGCCGTTATGAGAAGCTGCTGCCGGTGATCGAAGCCTCGTTCGATTTGCCCGGCATGACCCGCCTGTCGGTAGGCCCGGCCTGGAACACGATGTCGGACGCCGACCATGCCGCGCTCGTCAAGGCGCTCACCCGCTACACGGTGGCGAGCTATGCGGCGAATTTCAAAAGCTTCGATGGCGAGAAATTCGTGGTCGAGCCGGCCCCGAAGGACCGCAACGCCGACAAGGTTGTGTTCTCCAAGCTGATCGCCGGCAGCGACACCATTCCGTTCAATTACCTTATGCGCAAGAACGGCGCCTCGTGGAAGGTGATCGACATTTTCCTCAACGGCTTCGTCAGCCAGATGGCCAAGCAGCGCTCCGATTTTGGCTCGACGGTGACCGCCGGCGGTGCCGCGGCGCTTGAGAAAAAGATCAACGTCCTCGCCGACGGGCTGATGAAGGAATAAGTTTTCCGCCATCCGGAAATGAAAAAGCCCGCGATTTTGCGGGCTTTTTTGTTGCGCTGCTGGTGTTATTTCTTCGGTGGTGGTCCCAGCAAGGCGGGCAGGAAGAACAGTGTCGTCAGCAGCACCCAGCCGAGCGAGATCATCAGCAGCACGCCCATGCTGGCGGTGCCGGGATGGCTGGAGAGGATCAGCGATCCGAAACCCGAGGCCGTCGTCAGGGCGCTGAAGAGAACCGCGCGGGTTAGCGAGGACTGCAACAGATTGTGCGCCCCGGCCCGCCACGCCACCACGAAATAGATGTTGAACGCGACCCCGATGCCGAACAGCAGCGGCAGGGCGATGATGTTGGCAAAGTTGAGTTCGAGCCCGATCAGTCGGCAGGTCCCGAGCGTCAAGACGGCCGTCAGCACCAACGGGATGATGGTCATCATGATGTCGCGATGGCGCCGGAGCACGAACGCGAGCAGGATCGAGATCGCGATGAACGACCAGATGCCGGCCTGAACGAAGGCGCGCACGATGGTCTGGCCGGATTCCTCGATGGTGATGGGCGTGCCCGTGGCTGCGGGCGCCACGGCCAGCACCGCCTTCGAAAACCGCTTCATCGATTTGTTGTCGTGGGCGGAGGAATAGGGCGAGACCTGGATCCGTGCGGTGCCATCGGGGGCGACCCATTCGGCGACCAGCTCCGGCGGCATCGAATGGATATCGACCGGCTGGGCCTGCAGCGCGCTGCGCAGCTGGTTGAGCAGATCGTTGAGCCCCGGGATCAACGCTTCGGTCGCAGCTTGGCGCTTGGCGGCCGGCGCCGCGGCGAGCGCATCGAGCGCGTTGGCGAGGCGGATGGCGTCGTGGCGTCCCTCCTTGTCAGCGGCGTTTTCCTTGGCCTTGGGTGGCGCGGCGGCGGCTTCGTGCAGCGATTTGGCGGCGGCCTTCAGGCTGGCGACGATTTCGGCGTCGCTCGGTGCCGGCTTCACCTCGAACGGATTGACGGTGGTATCGAGCAGCATCGCCGTATCCTGGATGATCGCCAGCTTCTTGGGCTGATCTTCGGGGATGAAGGTCGACAGCGTCAGCGCCATGCCGACCAGCGGCTCGCGGTGATTGGCCTTGGCTTCGGCGGCATCGGTGTCGACGATCTTTTTGGCCAGCCGGTCGGCGCCGGCAAGGCTACCCGCCAGCACGTCGATCGTGTTCGGAGACGTATCGGGGTCCTTGAACAGATCGTTCAAGGTCGCCATCGACTCCACCTTCGGGCTGCGCAGGTCGAGCGGATTGGCATTGAACTGCGGCGGGAATACGATTTGCGCCAACACGCCGACGACACCGATGGCGGCGCCCCAGGCAAGAATCTTATTGCGATTTTCACGCAGGAATTTGTCGGCCGGGGCAAACGTCGAAAAGCCGACCCGCTCGGCCTCGCCTGCCGGTTTCAACAGCCGGATCAGCGCCGGCAGGAGGGTAATGGCGAGTACGAACGCCACCACCATGCCAAGGCCGGCGATGACGCCAAGCTGGGCGACGCCGACGTAATCGGTCGGGATGAACGAGAAGAAGCCCGCCGCCGTCGCTGCCGCTGCCAGAGCCAGTGGTATGCCGACGCCGCGTCCGGCGCAACTCAGCGCCTTGTCGAGATCGCCCACTGCATGCCGTTCGGCGCGGTAGCGCACCGAGAACTGGATGGCAAAATCGACGCCCAGCCCGACGAACAGCGCGATGAAGGCAATGGAAATGATGTTGAAGGTGTGAACCGCGATCAGCCCCAGCGCCGTGGTGGCGACCAGGCCGACGCCGAGCGTCGCCAGGATGCAGACGATGATGCGCCACGAATGCACCGCCAAAAACAGGCAGATGGTGATGGCGAGGAACATCGCCAGGCCCATCACGGGACCGCTTTCGGCGATGGTGGCGAATTCCTCGTCGGCCAGCGGCACCGGTCCGGTGAGGCGCACGCTGACGCCGCGCTCGGGCGTCAGATGCAGGGCGCGTGCCGTTTCGCGAATGACGGTTTCGGCCTTCTCGCCGGGCATCAGACTGGTGTTGTCGAGCGCCGGCTGGACCTCGATGAAAGTGCGGGTGCGGGCGAACGAGCACTCGGTGTTGCTGGTGTCGCCGGCGGCGAACATTCCCTGCCACGAAAGGTAATCTGGCTTGCCCGCGTTGGTGCGTTCCAGCGTGTCGGCGAAGGCGTTCATCGGCGTGTCGATGTCGGCGAGCTTGGCCTGGCCGCTGTTGACGCCAAGCATCATCGTTGACACCGATGCCATGACGCCGCGCAAACTCGGATCGGCGGCGAGCGCGCCGAGGAAGGGCTGCGCCTCGACCAGCTTGCCCATTGCGTCCTTGACGCACTTCTCAGGCAGGAAGAGCAGGCCATTCTTTTCGAAATATGGTCCGCCGTCGGGGCGGCGCACTGCCGGGAACAGTTTCGGATCGGCGGCGAGCTTGGCGGCGAGGGCATTGGCGGCCGAATTGGAGCGGTCGGCGGCGCCCGAGTCGATGACGACAAGGATCAGGTTGTTGCGCTGAGGAAACAGACGGTCGAAGCGCGCCATCGTCTTCTGCCACGGCAGGTCCGACGAGATCAGCTTGCCGCTGTCCGAATTCATATCGAAGAAGATGGCCGTATAGGCCATCGAGACGGCGGCAAGGGCGAGGCCCCCCAGGGCAACGGCGCGGGCGTGCTTGGTACAATAAGCAACCACGCGTTCGACGATCGACATCGCTGAACTTTCGGTAGTTTGATTCGACGGATAAGGCTTCTACTGCCTTGTGGCGTCCGGCGCGAGAGGGGCGGCGACCGCAGCGGGTACCGGCGCTGGCGCGGCAATGGTGGCCGTGGTGGCTGGCTTGTCGGCCGGCACCTGCGCGTTGGCCGGGCTGGTCGCTTCGCCGGGTGCTTCTACCGGGGCTTCCGCGGGTGGTGTGGCGGGCGTCGCCTCGTTGTGGATGGCCGCATTCCGGCGCAGCACATAGAGCCGGCGCATGGCGGCATAATAGTCGATGCTGGTCCGTTCTACTTCGTGCAACGCCCCGACCGCCCGGGAGCGCTGGTCGACCACCTTGATCGCATTCTGGCCGAGACCGACGTAGGTCTTGCCGTTGTATTGCAGGTAGCTGAGCGGATTGAAGTAATGATCGACTACCAGCTTGCCGGCGATGTCGCGCGGCAGCGATGAGCCGATCAGCGGCAACACCATGTACGGCCCGCCCGGCACGCCATAGACGCCAAGCGTTTGGCCGAAGTCTTCGTCGCGGCCGGGGCAGCCCCAGTCGGACGCCGGGTCCATCACACCGAGCACGCCGACGGTCGTATTCACGCCCAGCCGGCAGACGGCATAGCCGGCATAGGTCAGCTCGCCCTGCAGGAGGTCGTTGGCGAACGTTACCGGAAGGCTCAGATTGGAGAGGAAATTGTGCACGCCCGTCCGCGTCGTGTCGGGCAAGGCGTTCTTGTAATAGGACGCGGCCGGCAGGGCGGCATGGTTGTCGAGCGTGTGATTGAAATCGAAGACTTTGCGGTTGACCGGCTCGAACGGATCATAAACGCCGTCAGCATTGGGGCTCGCACAGCCGCCAAGTAGGACGACAAGCAACAGCGCTGACTTCGGTTTTGGTAACTTCACCACCAAAGGCCCCCAATGAGAATCAAGGTAATGAGAGTCGCGTTCTGAAGTCCATGCGCTAAAGCCACCCTTGGTGGAAAAAGTTCCGTCGCTTTGCGCCGCATTCACGGGTCGTGCGGCGCCGCCGCCGGCGTATCCAGCCGTCCTCTTGTGGTCGAACGCAAGCAGGGAAAATGCTGATCAAAAAGTGGACAGCCGTCGCCGCTTTTCAGGTGCATCCTTCAATTTGAGCCGGTGTTGGTGCGGGTTGACGGTCCGCAGAGGCGCCCCGCGACAGTCGAGCAGACGGCCCCGGCGCGACGGGGCCAGCGCCAACCATCTGGGGGCGAAACGGTAACCATGGAGCTCGATGGTCGGGACCGGCGTTAACCACTAGAGCATCGGACGGTCATGTGAACTCGGCGGCGTAGCCGTCGTGGCGAAAGAAGTTCCAGCATTCCGTGGGCGTGAACAGGGTACAGATATTGCCGATAGCCTGCCAAAGGGCCTCGATGGTCC
>NZ_JBWZET010000245.1:0-2691 GCF_056722145.1 Rhizomicrobium sp.
TGGCGTTCGATACAACGCTTCCCGTTATCCGCGCCCACGCGGAGCCGCAGAAACCGTTCACGATTTCAGGCGAACGCGGCGCACTGCTGGGGCAGCAGGATGGCACGCTCGAAGCCTGGGTGCTGCCCGTAAAGCTGCTGTCGCACCTCACCCTGCAGGCGGATATTGAGGGATATACCGCGCCGATTCAAGTGAACCAGCAGGTGGCCGAGATTGAGGTGCATCCCGACCGCACGGTCGTCACTTACGCGCACATCGGATTTACGGTGCGGCAGATCATGTTTTCGCCCGCCGGAGCCCCGGCGGGAACCGGGCCGGTGGTCCTGTTCCAATTCGATTGCCTGCACCCCACCGACTTTACCTTCCGCTTTACCCCGGAACTGCGCTGGATGTGGCCGGAGCGGAACGAAGGAACTCCCAATGTGGAATGGGTCGCGCCCGGCCCTGATCCGCACGAGGTTCCCGGCGGCTTCTATGTGCTGCACTCCGATTACCCCGATTTAGCGGGAGCCGTAACGATTCCCGGCGCGCGGCCCGGCATTTTGGCCCCGTATCAGGAGCGCCCACAGGCGTACCCCGCCGAACTCAAGCTGCACATCGATCCGGCGCGGGACCGCGGGCGGCTGTTTCCGTTGTTGATGGCGGCGGGCATGGACAAGGCCTCCACGAACTCCGGCGTGCTGGGCGCCCTGCTTGAGAAGCTCAACACCACCATCGCCGCCACCTACGCCGCTCATGCGGAGAGCTACAGGAAGCTGCTGGCCAACTCCGTATCCATCGAAACTCCCGACAGCGCATTGAACGAGGCCTTTCAGTGGGCCGTCGTCTCGATCGAGCAACTGAAAGTGAAGGCTCAGGCGACAAATGAAACTGCGCTGGTGGCAGGCTATTTCGCCTCCGGCGACTCGGCCCGCCCCGGCTTTGGCTGGTTTTTCGGCCGCGACGCTCTCTACACGCTTTTTGCCGTCGATAGCTATGGCGATTTTGGCTTGTCGAAGTCCGAGCTGGAGTTCCTCATTCGCCGCCAGCGTGCCGACGGCAAAATCATGCATGAGTATTCGCAGACCGCCGCGGCTATCGACTGGCGGGCCTTCTCCTATATGTATGCTGCGGCCGACGCCACGCCGCTGTTTTTGCTGGCGGTTGCCGATTACGTAAAAGCGAGCGGCGATGTGGCGTTCCTCAACGAGCATCGCGGCGCGGTCGAGAAGGCGTGGGAGTTCGAGACCGCCCATGCGCCCGACGCGGCCCACGGCGGAAACGGCATCTACGACAACACGCAAGGCACCGGATGGGTGGAGAACTGGCGGGGCGGCTTGCCTCGCCAGGAGATCTATTTGGCGCTGCTCGACCAGCAAGCCTCCGGCGCCATGGCGGCGATGGAAGAGCTGCTGGGCGACAAGCCGAAGGCGGACGCGGCCCGGCAGCGTGCGGCGGCGGTGGCGAAAACCGTCAATGCGCAGTTTCACGATCGGGAGAAGGGCTGCTACGCCTTCAGCCGCAACGCCGGCGGGTCGCTTGACCGCACAACCACCGTGTACCCGGCTCTCGACTGGTGGAGCGGCGCGCCGATTCTGGACCACCCCGGCGAGTGCCTGTGGCAGTTCGCTTCCCACACCATGCAGACGGATTGGGGCCTGCGCGACCTCTCCAGCAGCGAGAAGGTCTACGACGGCATGAGCTATCACCAGGGCTCCGTGTGGCCTCTGTTTACAGGCTGGGGGGCGCTGGCGGAGTACCGCGGAGGGCAGCCCCTGGCCGGCCATCAAATGCTGATGGAGAACGCCAGCCTGACGCGCGCCCAAGACCTCGGGGCCGTCACCGAGCTGCTGAGCGGCGATTACTTCGTTCCCTTTGGCCGCAGCACCAGCCACCAGCTCTGGTCGAGCGCCATGGTCATCACGCCTGCCCTGCGGGGTCTCTTCGGCATCGATGTCGACGCGCGGACCAGGACCATCACGGTAAACCCGCATCTGCCTGCCAGTTGGGATCATGCCGAGGTGCTGAACCTGCAGGTTCCCGGCGGCTCCACTGCGCTGTACTTCGCCAGGAAAGCCGACCGCCTCGATATTTATGGAGGAGACGGGTGGCGCCTGCGTAGCGATCTTCCCGGCGCAACCTTCGGGCCGTTGAAAGAGGACCTCTCCAAGAAGCGAAGGATTCCGGCTCACACCGGCCTGCGGGTTCCATTGCCCGCGCTGGAGATCGACGATGTTGCGGCGACCGCGGCCCTGGCAGAGCCGGTCGCCTTCACTACTCCCAACCGTCCTCCGTTGCCGGGTGCAAGGACGGCGAAGTTCCGGGTGCTCCACTCGGAATACGGTGATCGCAAGCTGATGCTGACATTCGAGGGCCTGGCCGGATCGGACGGCATCATGCGGCTGATCCGGCATGGCCATTTTGTGCCCAAAGTGGAAACCAGCCCGGCCTCCGATGCCGCCGGCGGCCGGCGGCTAGCGACTGTGTCGTATGCAAGCTGCGATGCCGATCCGTACGCATGCACGTGGCTGCCCTTGCTGCTTCATTTCCCCGACGGGGAGGGCTGGAAGACCCTGACCGTCACTCTGACGTGGTAGAAAGGCGCACGGCGATCCCGCGAACGGCTGGCCGGATGCATCGCGTAGAGGCATGAAAGACGCGCCGGAGCGGACCTGTATCAGGGCACGACTTCAGTCGTGCCGCAAATTGCCA
>NZ_JBWZET010000246.1:0-14007 GCF_056722145.1 Rhizomicrobium sp.
CCTGTTCGTCGCCCTGTCGATGACCTCGGGCGGCGGCGCGTGGGACAACGCCAAGAAGTACATCGAGGAAGGCCATTACGGCGGCAAGGGGTCCGACGCCCACAAGGCGGCGGTGATCGGCGACACCGTCGGCGATCCCTACAAGGACACCGCGGGCCCAGCCGTCAACCCGATGATCAAGATCACCAACATCGTGGCGCTGCTGCTGCTCGCCGCCCTGGCGCGCTGATCTGGATCTGCAAGCGAATGCGAAGGGGCCGGGTTTTCCCGGCCCTTTTTGCGTGGGATATTCATTGCCCTTGGCGGGCGTCAGCATGCGGTTGACGCAGGTTCGGTGGCAGGATCGGAAAAAAGAGAGACTCCGATGGCAAACAGATTTGGCGTGTGTCTGATTGCTGTGGCGGCGGCCCTCTCGGGTCCTGCGGCGGCGGACGGAGTGGAGGCATGGTCGCTGCACGGCCAGGCGACCTTCGTCGAGCAATATCACCCGGCCTTTCGCGCTCAGGCTCGTGGCGCCAACAGCCTCGATTCCGGCAGCCGCGGCAACGAGACGTTCGATGCCACACTGTTCGCCGGCGTTCGGCTGTGGAGCGGTGCCGAGCTCTATGCCAACCCCGAAATCGATCAAGGTTTCGGACTGTCGAACACGCTCGGGGTCGCCGGTTTCCTCAGTGGCGAGGCGTACAAGGTCGGCAAGGCCGAACCGTATGGCCGGCTGCAGCGGCTGTTCCTGCGCCAGCGATTTGATCTTGGCGGCGACGCCAGCGCCATCGCCGCCGATGCCAATCAGCTCGCCGGTACCGGGCAGGCCGACAATTTGGTGCTCACGGTCGGCAAATTCTCCGTCACCGATATTTTCGACGCCAATGCCTATGCGCACGATCCCAAGAACGATTTCCTCAATTGGGCGGTGATCGACAGCGGCGCCTTCGATTACGCCGCCGATGCGTGGGGCTACAGCTATGGCGCCACCGCGGAATGGACGCAAAGCTGGTGGACCTTGCGGTTGGGCGTCTTCGACCTGTCGCGGTTGCCCAACGACACCGCCCTGCAGCGTGGACTCGCCCAGTTCGAACTGGTCGGGGAGGGCGAGGGCCGTTACGAAATCGGCAGCCGTGCGGGCAAATTGAAACTGATGGGCTTCCTCAACCGGGCGCGGATGGGTTCGTACGAGGATGCCATCCAATGGGGCCGCCTGCACGGGGTTGCGCCGGCGATGGAAGGCGTCCGCCGCTATGGTTCAAAGGCGGGCGGCGCGATCAACCTCGAGCAGCAGGTGAGCGACGATGCCGGCCTGTTCGTGCGCGCCAGTCTCAACGACGGCAGCAAGGAAGCCTACGAGTTCACCGAGATCAATCAGTCGGTCGTTCTTGGCGTTTCGCTGAAAGGGACAAGTTGGGGGCGCGCTGATGACGAAATCGGCGTTGCCGCCGTCACCAATGGGCTGGCCCATCCTTCGCGCGATTATCTCGCAGCCGGCGGTCTCGGCATCCTGATCGGCGACGGAAGCTTGGTTCGTTACGGCCGCGAGAACATCGCGGAAGCCTATTATTCGCTCGCCGTGACCGACCGGCTGAAGGCGAGCCTCGACTATCAGCTCGTGATCAATCCCGCCTACAACCGCGATCGCGGCCCGGTGTCGGTCGTTGCCGCCCGCCTGCATATCGCGGGATAGCCGCGCCAACGAAAACGGCCCGCAAGTCGCCCTGCGAGCCGTTCGGAAATCGGTGTGAGGACGATCAGTGGCCGGGGCCGCCGCCGCCGCCCGGATTGCGTTCCTGCTGCTCTTCGGCGCCCGGCATGCCGGGGGTGGCGTTGAAGAGCTGCTGCAGGAAGGTCATCTCGCGGCCGCGGGTCGGCGTCGTGCGCGACTCGAACGCGACCACGTTGCCGTCTTCCAGGCTGAAGTGCTTCATATCCGAGACTTTGCCTTCCTTGTCGAAATAGACGGCAAGGATGTGGCGGTTCTGGATGGTGGCGTCGAAGAAGGCGACCTGCCGTTCCTGCTGGCTGATGTAGTACCAGGCGTCGGTCCCGAAAGCGGCCTGGACGGACGGATCGCCGAGCTTCTGCTCGATCGTCGTCTTGGTGTCGACGCCGGCGGCAACGCCGGCTTCAGCGTCGGGATTCTCGAGATAGCCGCGGTTGGAGATCACCGGCGAACAACCCGCCAACGCGATACTCGCCGCAGCGAAAAGCACGAGCTTATTCATACTTGACCCTCTTCCGAGGTTGATGTGCTAGCCTCGCCGGCCGCCGCTTGCAAGGGCGCCGGGCATTAAGGGTGTATCATGCTGAACGCGCTTCGAAGGAGCAAGCAGACGAGGGATGCGGCGGAACGCCTTTATGCCGCCCTGGTCGCCCGTGCGCGCGAACCTGTCTTTTTCGCAAGGTTGGATGTGCCCGACACGCTCGATGGCCGCTTCGATCTGTTGACGCTGCACGCCTGGCTTCTGCTCGAACGCCACCGCGCCGACCGGGCCCTGGCGCAGGCCTTGATCGACCGCATTTTCGTGGGCTTCGACGAGGCCCTGCGCGAGATGGGGGCGGGCGATGTCGGCATGGGCCGGCGCATCAAAACGTTTGCCACCGCGTTCTATGGACGGCTCGAGGCCTATCGGGCGGCCGGGCCGGGGTTGGCCGAGGCGCTGGTCCGCAATCTGTACCGCGGCACCGCGACACCGGCGGCTGCGATTGTCGCAGCCTATATAGAGGAGGCGCGGTCGCATTTGGCAGCCGCCGCGGAGGGGCTGGATTTTGGCGCTTTGCCGGGTAAGAAATGAGCATGAAACAGATCGAACCGCCGCTGCAGCACATCTATGACCTTGGCGATCTGACCAACGCGGGCGCCGAGGTAACCGTCGCCGCCGGGCCGGAGGAACTCGCCGCGCTGGGGCCCTGGTCCGGAGTTGATTCGGTCACACGCTTCTCGGCCGAGGTCACCCTCCGCCGCATGACGCAGATGCGTTTCAATTACGAGGCGAATTTGACCGCCGACGTCGTCCAGAGCTGCGTCGTGACCCTGGAGCCGGTGGCAAGCCGGATCAGCCGCCAGATCGCGCGGGAACTGCACCTGGCGCCGCGGCTGCCGGAGCCGGAAGCGGGGGAATTAACCCTGGCGGCGGGGGATGACGACGTTCCAGAGACCATTCAGAGCCTCGATTATGACTTGGCGGCGCCTTTGCTCGAGGAATTCGTGCTGGCGATCGATCCGTATCCGCGTAAAGCCGGGGCGGCATTCGACCCGCCGGTAGAGCCCGAAGCGCCTCAGTCAAGCCCGTTTGCCGTGCTTAAGGCCCTGAAGGACCGCGACTAATTCCACTGTAATCGGCGCTTGAACAGGGGGTGCTTTTCCTGCTACCTCCCGCGCCTGTTTTTCTAGGCGGCCGGACCCCTCCGGCCTGAAGGAGTAGGATTCCGCCATGGCGGTCCCAAAGAGAAAAAAGTCGCCGTCACGGCGGAACATGCGTCGTTCGCACCATGCGTTGGCGCCCTCGTCTTACAACGAATGCCCGAATTGTGGTGAGCCGAAGCGGCCGCATCACGTCTGCGGCAAGTGCGGTCATTACGATGGCCGTGAAGTTGCGGTCGAGGCGAAAGCCTGAACACCGTGACCGCTGGTTTCAGCGGTCGCCAGGGCAGGTGAGACGTTGACCGGCGAATTGACAGTGTCGATCGATGCGATGGGCGGCGATGCCGGCCCCTCGGTCGTGGTATCCGCTTTGGTGCGCTCGATTCAGCGTCACCCCACAGTGAAGTACATACTTCACGGTGATGAGAAGACGCTGAACGAGCTGATCGCCAGGCGCAAGGCGAAGTTCGCCGGGCGGATCAGCGTGCGCCATGCCGCGACCCGCGTTGCGATGGACGAGAAGCCGAGCTACGCGCTCAGGCGCCGTCGCGATTCCAGCCTGTGGCACGCCATCGAATCGGTGAAGGCGGGCGATGCGGAATGCGTCGTCTCGGCCGGCAATACCGGCGCGCTGATGGCGATGGGCATGTACCAGCTCGGCGTCATCGACGGCATTTCGCGCCCGGCCATCGCCTCGGTGTGGCCGACTCAGCGCGGCCAGGTGGTCGTGCTCGATTGCGGCGCCAATATCGAATGCGATTCCGATCAGCTCGTCGACTTCGCCATCATGGGTGAGGCTTTGGCGCGCGCCTTGTTCGGCCTGCCGCGTCCGCGCGTCGGGCTCGTCAATGTCGGCTCGGAAGAGGTCAAAGGCCATGACGCGGTGCGCGGCGCCGCGCAGATCCTGCGCCAGTCCGACCTGCCGATGGAGTTCTGCGGCTTCATCGAAGGCAACAACATCGCCGAAGGCATGGTCGATGTCGCGGTGATGGACGGCTTCACCGGCAACGTCACGCTGAAGACCGTGGAAGGCACCGCCAAGCTGGTCGCCTTCTTCCTGAAAAGCGCGATCAAACGCTCGTTCCTGTCGCGCCTGGGCGCATTGCTGGCCTCGGGAGCGCTGCTTGCCCTCAAGCGCAAGCTCGACCCGCGCACGGCCGGCGGCGGTCTCATGCTCGGCCTCAACGGCATTGTCGTGAAGGCGCACGGCGGCACCGACAGCGTCGGCTTTGCTTATGCCATCGACACCGCCATCGACATGGCGCTCGGCGGCGTCAACAACGCGATCGTGTCGGATCGCGCCGGCGTCAAGCCCGAAGCGGTCGCGTCATGACATCAGACCCCAACCGGTCTCCTGTCATTCGCTCACAAATCATCGGCTGCGGCTCCTATCTTCCTCATACGATCGTAACCAACGCCGAACTCGCGACGCGGATGGATACCAGCGACGAGTGGATTCGCACCCGCACCGGCATCTGCCAACGCCATATCGCGGGAAAAGGCGAGAAGACTTCCGACCTTGCCACGGCGGCGGCCAAAGCGGCCCTGATCAATGCCGGCGCGACGGCCCAGGACATCGACATGGTGGTGGTCGCCACCACAACGCCGGACCTGACCTTTCCCTCGGTCGCGACCATCGTGCAGCAGAAGCTCGGCATGACCCGCGGCTTCGCCTTCGACGTCCAGGCGGTGTGCTCGGGGTTCATCTACGCCCTGAGCGTGGCCGACAATTTCATCAAAGCGGGACAGGCGCGTTCGGTGCTGGTGATCGGTGCCGAGACCATGTCGCGCATTCTCGATTGGAACGACCGCGCCACCTGCGTGCTGTTCGGCGACGGGGCGGGGGCGGTAGTCCTCAACGCCGCTGAAGGCGCCGGGACGTCCGAGGACCGCGGCATCCTCAATACGGTGCTGTTCTCCGACGGGCGGCTGCATGACCTGCTGTACGTCGATTCAGGGCCTTCCACCGACCGTTCGGTGGGCTTTGTCCGGATGCAGGGCAAGGAAGTCTTCAAGCACGCGGTGACCAATATCGCCGCCTCGGTGGAGGCGTCCGCCGCCGCTGCCGGGATCGCGGTCGCCGACATCGACTGGCTGGTGCCGCATCAGGCCAACCAGCGCATCCTTGACGGAACCGCCAAAAAACTGAAGGTCTCCGAGACCAAGGTGGTCTCCACCGTCGCCCTCCACGGCAATACCTCGGGCGCTTCGGTGCCGTTGGCACTGTCTACGGCTGTGGCAGACGGCCGCATCCAGAAGGGCCAGCTGGTGCTGATGGAGGCCCTCGGCGCCGGCATGACCTGGGGTGCCTGTTTGGTGCGTTGGTAATCAGTTTCAACTGATCTTCCTATCCCTTTGATGTTGACGGCAAATCCTCGTTTCGCTTACTTTTACGCGAGCACGAGGGAGTCGCTTGACCGCCATGACCACCACGACATTGACGCGCGCCGACCTGACTGAAGCGGTGTTCCAGGCCGTCGGTTTGTCCCGCAACGAGTCGGCACAAATGGTCGAGGACATTCTCGAAGAGCTGTGCGCTGCACTGGCGCGCGGAGAAACGGTGAAGCTGTCCTCTTTTGGGACGTTTGCGGTGCGTCAGAAATCGCAACGCATGGGACGCAATCCGAAGACCGGTGACGAAGTTCCGATCGCGCCGCGTCGCGTGTTGGTGTTCCGTCCGAGCCATGTATTGAAGGCCGTGATCAACGGCCAGTCCCCCGATAGTGTCATGGGCGAGGACGACTGATGTCGTATGCGGCGGTATCCCAGTTTCCTGCACGCGTAAAATCACCGGAAGCGTTTCGAACGATCAGTGAAGTTGCGTGTGAATTGGATGTTCCGCAGCACGTCCTGCGGTTCTGGGAAAGCCGCTTTACGCAAGTGAAGCCGACCAAGCGGGCGGGCGGCCGCCGCTACTATCGCCCCGAGGATGTCGATCTGCTGCGCGGCATCCGCACGCTGCTCTATTCCGATGGGTATACGATCAAGGGCGTGCAGAAGGTTCTGAAGGATCGTGGCACGCGCTACGTTGCCGAGATCGGCCGCGAGAGCATTCAGGAAAGCCCGCCGCAACGCGAGCGCTCGTCGGTGGTGCCGTTCGAACGGCGCGGTGCCACTCTCGCCGAAGAGGATCGCGAGGCGCTCGAGATCCTGCTCGCGGAACTGGTGCAGCTGAAGGCCCGCTTGCGCGCCGCCCCGCGGCTGATCTGACGCGCCCTCATTTTGCCCCCAAAAGAACCGCGCGATACGGCTGAACCCGCGGGATTGCCGCAGTTTCCGCGGTTGCCCTTCTTGGGACGGGCCACTATAGTCCGCCGCCCTTGGGAACCCCCCAAGGATACTTCCCCCCGGCGGCTCCAAAGCCGCTGAACATCGACGGCGGTCAAAGCCGCAAAAGTGTCGGAGCGTGGCGCAGTCTGGTTAGCGCACCAGTCTGGGGGACTGGGGGTCGGAGGTTCGAATCCTCTCGCTCCGACCATTTTTCAAGCAAGTACAACTTCGCTCGCGGCTACTTCGCCGTGTCGGCGCCGATGTTCGGGGGGAGCGCCGCGAGCGGTGGGTCGGCCTCTGGGGCGGCGTGGGCGCGCTCGGGGAAGCGCGCCTTCAGCTTGAGGAACTGCTTCTCCCACAAGTGCCAGCTTGCCAGGGTGACAAGCAGCATCGTCCCCAGCGCCGCGGAGACGTTGATTGCGATCGCCAGCGGCGTCGGCAGTCCGCGCAGGCCGCGCACGAATTCCGAGTGAAGCAGGATGAGGAAGATGATCGGGTGCCACACATACATGCCGTAGCTGTACTTGCCGAACCAGCGCAGCACGCCGGTGCTCATGACCTTCGTCAGCGGCCGCCACGCCAGCGCCAGCACCAGCACCGACCCGTAGAACGCCCATAGCAGCGAATAGCCGAAGGTCGACAGCGCCGGATCGTGCGGGTTCTTGGTGTGGCGGCCGATGGCGACAGCGGCAAACGCGATGAACGCGGCGCTGCCGATCGCGAAGGCCGGCTTGACGAGCGCCTGGATGCCGCGCGGCCCGCGTACGGCGAGGGCGATGAAGGCTCCGGCCGCGAGCGAATCCATCCGCATCGGCGTGGCGACATAGGCGGCGAGGTATTGATCGGGCCAGCTCAGCGCGGCGACGCGGCAGACGAAGGCGGTGACGATGGCGCCCGCCGCGATTGCCATGATCGTGCGCCGCCGGAAGAAGAACACCACCGCCGGCCATACGAAATAGAAGTGCTCCTCGACCGCAAGCGACCAGAAATGGTCGAGGGTGCCGAACGCGCCGTCGCCATGGCGCGCCATCACGAAATTGGTGAGGTAGACGAACAGCCAGCCGGGATTGTCGCGGCCTGCCAGGTTCAACTGCTGCAGCAGCGGATACAGGAGCAGAAACAGGATCAGCGCCACGTAATAGAGCGGGAAAATGCGCAAGGCGCGCCGGGCGTAGAAGTTCTTGAAGTAATTCGGCCCGGGCTTGGCGTCGTAGAGGATGCCGGTGATCAAAAATCCCGACAGCACGAAGAACAGGTCGACGCCGGACCAGCCGAAATGCGCCAGCGACATGAACTTGCCGTAGATGCCGAATTCGAGCGAGACGCTGGCGCACATGTGGTCGAGGATGACGAGCAGGACGGCGACGCCGCGCAGGCCGTCGAGCGCCGGCATATGCGGCCGCTCGCGCACCATGCTCGATTGTTCAACTGCATTCATTGGGCGCCGCCAAATCCGATCATTGATCCCAGCGTGACAAGTGCGATCGGTGCAGCGGTGACTATGACGTGCATTTGTAAGTACTGCCCCCAAAAAATTGTAACAAACAACAACAGTCGAAACTGGGGGTAAGTATGGCGGATTTGCTGGCGGTCGCAAGCCGCAACCGATGACACACGCAGCTATTCAGTGACAGCTTGCGTCAGCGCAACAGCGCGTGCGCGCGGGTTTCCTTACGGCGCCGCGATGCACCGCTTGGCTCACCTATCGGAATGACGTTGCGATACGGGTTTTAGCGCCGCCGGGCTTCGTCGACGCGGGCCAGCGATCCGCGCCATTGCACCTGCGCCGGCACGTCGTGCAGCACCGGAAGCTTGGTGTTGTAGCAGGCGTTGAGCAGGTAGTTCACCGCGTTCAGCACCAGTTCGGTCCACGGAATGCGGATCGTGGTCAGCGGCGGCGAGGCGTAGCTGGTGATGTCGAGGCCGTCGTAGCCCATGATGGAAATCTCTTCCGGCACGCTGACGCGCGTCTGGTTGAGATAGGAGAGGGCGCCCATTGCCATTTCGTCGTTGGCGCAGAACAGGGCGGTGAAGCGCGACTTGTTGTTCAGCAGCGTCTGGACGCCGAGCGCGCCGCCGGCCGGCAGGAAGTCGCCGCGGAAACGGGGGATCGCCTCGATGTCGAACCCGTTGCGGGTCAGCTCGCCGAAAAAGCCGCTCATGCGCTGGACGTTGTCGGCGGAAATCGAGGGGCCTTCGATCACGGCGATGTCGCGATGGCCGGCGTCGAGCAGGGTCCGCGCCGCGAGCGCACCGGCCGACTCGTGGTTGGGGGCGAAACAGAAATCGGCATAGCGCGTGAACGAGCGGTTGAGGATCGCCAGCCGCGGCTGCATGACGAGCAGCGCTTCGACATCCTTCAGCTTCAGGGCCGTGCCCATGATGATGAGGCCGTCACAGCCATGTTCGATCAGGAATTCGGCGCCGGCCATCGCCTCTTCGCGCTCGTTCTCGATGGTCTGGCCGAAGGCGACGACCATATGCCGGCCGCGGGCGCGCAGCACCGTATAGAGGCCGTGCAGGATGGGGGCATAGAACGAACCGCGGATCACCGGCAGGAAAACGCCGATCGTCTGCGACATGCCGACCCGGAGCTTGCGGGCGGCCGGCGCCGGCCGGTAGCCGAGGCTGTCGATCGCCTTCTGGACCTTGGCCTTGGTCGCTTTGGCGACGAAACCACGCCCGGATATGACGCGGGAGACGGTGCTGGCACCAACTCCGGCGCGTTTGGCAACATCCTGAATGGTGGACATGAAATCGTTACCTCGTGTCGGCAAGGAATATGACACCCGGCGTGGTGGAGCAAGCCGTTTCGCGGCAATGGTTTCCGGGCCCGGTTTGGTTGCCATTCTCGGCGGCCGGCGACGGTAGAATCAGTCTCATCTCGAGCGGCCGCCGGCGCGCCACCACAGAGCGATTATCGTTGCCGCCGTTTGCTGCGGTGCACCTATTCGGGCTTGCTGCCACATAATAATTTGCCTGATGCGGTGAGGGGCGGGGGTCGAAAATTGCCAAGGCGCGCCGATCGGCAGAACGAATTTGCCGGTCGTTTTTGCACTGCCGCGAACATACCGGCGTTGCGGGCGAATCCATATTGCGCCTGCGATATAAGGCGTCCCTGCATCGGAACAGATGTGTAATCGATACCACAAATCGGCCGGTTTAAGTGCGGTCAGACTGGCTGCGCGAGCTCATGTGAGCGTTACCGTAGTCGCGAGGCGCGTTAGTGTTCCGGTCGAACGGTGTCGATAAAAGCCCGTGAATATTGACGAAAACGTATACATGGGGAACGTTTTTCACTTGGGGGCGGCGGCTGCGGCTGGTGGCCGGTGGTGTTGCACAAAGCCATCATCCGGCCCCATTTATGGAATCGATACCACATTTTCGTTGACTTCGGCCGGCCCCGCAGTGCTCTATAAATGGGACTTGTAGGTCGTGCCCGGCGCGGCCGTGGGGGGTCTGTGGTTGGCGGGACGCCGATCCTCTTATGCAGGGAGCGCAGCATCGCCGTAGCAATAAGGGCAGCAACAGCTGCTTAGGGGAGGTTGAACAATCATGGCTCTGAACAAATCCAGAGTGAGTCTGGTCGCGCTCGCGTGTGGAGCGTCTGTCATCGCGCTGAGCGCAGCGGCGTACGCCCAGGCGGCCGATCAGATGGAAACCGTCGTCGTCACCGGCATCCGCGCGTCCTTGCATTCGTCGCAAGAGATCAAGCAGAACGCCACCGGCGTCGTCGATGCCATTACCGCCGAAGATATCGGCAAATTCCCGGACACCAACCTGGCCGAGTCGATCCAGCGCATTCCGGGCGTCACCATCGACCGCAACAACGGCGAAGGCGCGCGCGTCACCGTTCGCGGCTTCGGCCCCGAATACAACCTGGTCACGTTGAACGGCCGTTCGATGCCGGGTTCGGTGAACCAGGGCACGTCGACCGCGACCCGTTCGTTCGACTTTGCGAACCTGTCGTCCGACAATATCGCCGGCATTACCGTCACCAAGACGGGCCGCGCCGACATTCCGTCGGGTGGCATCGGTTCGACGATCGACATCAAGACGATGCGTCCGTTGGACCATCCCGGCTTCCAGGCCACCGGCACCGCCAAGATGCTGTACGACACCACCAATCGCGTTGGTGACGACTACACGCCGGAATTTTCGGCCTTGATCAGCGATACGTTCTTCAACGATCGCCTCGGCGTTCTGATCAGCGGTTCGATGTCGTCGCGCAACAGCACGACAGAATCCGCGACCGTCAGCGGCTGGCTCGACGTCACCAACGATCTCGGCACCGCGGCGATCAGCAGCTCGAACCAGAACCCGTACGGGCGCGTCTGGGGTCCGCGCGGCATGGGCTACGGCTATCAGGAAGACCAGCGCTCGCGCACCAATGCGCAGGCCGTGCTGCAATTCCGCCCGCAGGAAAACATCACTGCGACGATCGACTTCACCTATGCCTGGTACAGGGATCACAGCACCCAGCATACGTTCGGTCTGTGGTACAATTACGATGCGAACCTCTATGCCGGTACGATCAACAAGAACGGCACGATGACCGATGTCGATGACTCGGGCGACGACGAATCCTATTCGACGTTCGACGACCACATCCGCAACGAGCTGACGTCGACCGGCGTGAACCTGAAGTGGGAAGCGACCAATTACCTGACGGTCAACTTCGATGCGCATCACTCGGTGATGATGTCGGGCGGCGATCCGCGCGGCAACAACACCTTCGCCATTGAAGGCCAGACCCCGTCGGTGATGACGACGTATAACCAGTACGACTCGCACGGGAACTGGATTCTCGATGCACACGGAAACCTGCAGTCGGTGATCCAGCCGAACGGCAGAACCGTCACCGAAAAGCACTATCGCACCGGCGACCAGGAAATTCCGCAGGGCTGGTTCGATTTTGCCACCAACCCGGCGACCGGCGCGCCGTGGACGCCCGCGACGCTCACGACCAACACGATCTCGCCGTTGTTCTACGAAGCGAACAACAACGTCTTCAATACCAAGATCGACGAAGCCCGCGCCGATACGGTGTGGACCAATACCAACAAGGGCCTCACCAGCCTGCAGTTCGGCATAGCAGTCAAGAAGATGCAGACGCACGCTTCGGCGTGGAACAGTTTCGAAGGTACGGGTTTCTACGATTGGCACGACATGGGCATGCTGCCCTCGAGTGTCTATTCCAAGATCCCGACATCGAGCATCATCAACGGCTTCTCCGGCGGCGGTTCGGCCCTCAAGATCGGCCCGTACTACTACGCGTTCGATCTGGCGGACTTCGTCAAGTACACCGAGCCGAAATACAACTATCCGACGGGCCTGCCGGCGGTTCCGACCAACAGCGACAACATCCAGGAAGTCACCAAGTCGGTCTACGGTCAGGCGAACTTCGACCTCGAATTGTTCGATCGTCCGTTCAAGATGACCGCTGGCGTGCGCTATGAAGCCGTCGACGTGACGGCCAAGAGCCTCGTGCAGCAGGCGGTGTCGGTATCATGGGACAACCCGACCGAATTCCACACCCAGTTCGCGTCCGGCTCGACCTATTCGGACGTCAAGGCTCACAATTACGAGTTCTTGCCGAATATCGACGCCAGCTACGAAGTGCTGGAAAACGTGCTGGTTCGCACCGCCTTCAGCAAGACCGACACGCGTTCCGACCTGACCCAGATGGTCGGCACGATGTCCGTCGGCCTGACGCCGAAGCCGCTTGCCAGCCCGGCGAGTGCGGGCAATCCGGGCCTTCTGCCGTATGAGTCGTACAACTACGATGCCACGGTCGAATGGTACTATGCGCCGGACAGCTACGTATCGATGAACTACTTCTCGAAGGATGTGGTGAACTTCCTGACCCACACCACCGACACCGAGTCGATCAACGGCATCACCGATCCGTATGCCGGTGCACAGCGCAATGCTGCCGTTGCCGCACTCAAGGCGGCCGGCAATGCGTCGCCGAGCGACTACGACGTCTTCTATGAAATGCGCACGCTGTATCCGACGCAGACCTCGTTCTACGGTCAGCCCGGCGATCCGCTGAAGTATTTCGAAGTGACCCGTCCGAGCAATGGCAACAAGGTCAACGTCCACGGCTTCGAGTTCGCGTGGCAGCATGTGTTCGGCGATAGCGGTTTCGGCTTCCAGGCCAGCTGGTCGATCCCGCTGGGCGGCGCCAGGTTCAATCCGTTGGGTGCCGACACCCAGTTTGCGGTGCCGGGCCTCAGCAAGTCCTATGGCGTCATGGTCTACTACGAAAAGTACGGGTTCCAGAGCCGCATCGCGTTCACGCACCGCGACTCGTTCCTGGCCGGCATTGGTCAGCCTCAGAATGCGTATGAGCCGACCAACACCGCGCCGTACAATCAGCTTGACGCGTCCGCCAGCTATGACCTCACCGACCACATTTCTTTGATGTGGGACGGCATCAACCTGACGGGTGAGAATCTGAAGCAGTATGGCCGCTACAAGGAGCAGTTCCTTGGTGCGTACCAGGGCGGCGCCCGCTTCGAGTTCGGCGTCCATGTGAAGTACTGATCGGAGGGGCTGCCCGCAAGGGCAGCCTTTCTCCTCTCCGATGCGGGCCTCACACAGTCGGCACGGGCTGCGTTGATCCCGTGGTTGACGCAGTCCGGTTCTGACCGCCCTGGCCGTGTGCCTTCGTGCCAGGGCGGTTTTTTCCCAAGTCCGATGCTGTGTCGAAGTCGGCTCCGGAGCCCAGAGGTTCGGATGGCCCTGGTGGTGTTTGTTGTGCGTGGGGACGTCCTCCCCGGACTTGGCTCCGTCCTCCATCCCAGGGGGCGGAGCACCTTCTTCATTGAGGGATGGCGGTCGTGTTGATGATCTCTGCGGCGACGAAACAGCGGGATTTGCGGGCGACAGCGGATAATCTTTGCGCCGCACGCGTGCTTTGATCAGGAGAGTCCCGTGACTATCAAACCGTTGTCGTCTACCGGCCGGATTTCCTTCGGGGAAAAGGTCGGCTACTCGCTGGGTGACGCCGCTTCCAACTTGTATTGGAAGACATTCGAATTCTATCTGATGATCTTCTACACCGACGTGTTCGGCGTTTCCGCAGCCGCGATCGGTACGATGCTGCTGGTGACCCGCTTTGCGGACGCCGTCGCCGATCCGGTGATGGGCGCCATTGCCGACCGGACGAACACCCGCTGGGGCCATTTCCGCCCCTATCTCATCTGGTTCGCGGTGCCGCTGGCGGCTGCCGGCGTGCTTACGTTCACGACGCCGGGGCTCGATGGCGGTCACAAGGTGATCTACGCCTACGTCACCTATTCGCTGCTGATGTTCCTCTATACCGCGGTCAATATTCCGTACACGGCCCTGATGGGCGTGATGACGTCGAATTCGGCCGA